>JBGPAN010000442.1:0-4086 GCA_041480785.1 Bacteroidota bacterium
AGACCCGCGTCTCTGGGAGCAACACCTTGTTCTCTTGAAGCGAACAGGGGCCAACACGACTTCGACGTATATACCGTGGGATTGGCATGAATACGAGGAAAAGAAGTTCGACTTTTCCGGAAAAACGAATCCAGCCAGAAATCTTGTGAAATATATCGAGCTGTGCAAGAGAATCGGATTACAGCTCATTGTGAAACCTGGCCCGTACATACTTGCCGAATATGACTTGCATGGTCTCCCGTCATGGCTCGTCGAGCGGTGTGGCAAGAATGCAAGGGCGCTTGATGAACACGGGAATGTGATTGCTCCTGATCGGATGTCGTACATGTCGGAAGAATTTCTTGACCATGTTTTTCGTTGGTACGATCAAATTATGCCCCTTCTAGCGCGGTACCAGGAGTCAGAGGGGGGACCAATAACGATGATGCAGGTCTGCAACGAAGTTGGCTTGTTTCAATGGTTGTCCGGCAAAGTTGACTACAATGAATCGGTAGCAAAGCTCTACAGAGAATTCTTGAAGAACAGGTACGGAACGATTGAGAATCTCAATACAACGTACGAAGCGCTCTATGCGACGTTCGGTGATGTGGTTGCCCCGCGGGGGTGCATCGAGAATAGGCAGCAGTACCGGGCTTACTATGATTTTCATATTTTCTACAGGCACTACTATGCATTGTACCTGGACATTCTCGTCAGAAGAATTCGAACCTACGGAGTGAACGTACAGCTGACTCATAACATCCCTGGCTGGATCTATGGGAGTGCTGCAGAGCTGCCGATGCTCATAAGCACATATGCACAAGTCATGAAGACGCACAAGGACATCGTCTTTGGTCTGGACCATATTCCGGAATTCGTGTCCTTTCGCAATGCCGGCTCCGATCTGGCCTGTAACAAGATCCTGCAAGCATTGCAGCCCTTCGCACCCGTTTGGGCGGCCGAGTTCCAGGCAGGTACCCGGGAACACCAGGTCAAAAACGACGCCAATGACATGAGGACATTCTATTTTGCCTCACTTGCACACGGGCTGAAAAGTTTCAACTACTACATGTTCTCACAGGGGGCCAACCCCAAGGGAAAGGGATATTATGGCAAGACGTTCTATTTTCAAACACCTCTCAGTGATCAGTGTGTGAAATCGGATCTATTCGATATCACGAGGGAAATCGGAAGTTTCATCAACCGGGAACATGAAAACCTCCTGCTCAGCGAAACGAAGGCGTCTGTCTGCGTAGGGTTCTACAAGCCGTATTTCTGTACTGAACTCACGTCGTCGCAGATCCTCAAAGAAAAGAAACTCCATGTTGAAAAACTGGGTCTCTCGCTTGATCCGAGATTTGTTCGCGAGGAGATTTTCTTCAACGGCATGCTGCGTGCACTGCAAACCCTGAATATCGGTTATGATATCTGCGATCTGGAAGACCCAGTCCTTGATTCCCTGTTGAGATACAAACAGATGTGGATCGCGACAACGGAATTCATGGACAGCACTACGCAGGAGTTCCTCGTCTCTTACGTGAAACAGGGGGGACACCTGGTGATCTATCCCGCGATACCAACGCTGGATGAGTATCTTCATCCGTGCACGATCCTGAAGGACGGATTGAATCTGCAATTCAAACAATCGACGAGCCCTCACAAGATTCATGCCTTCGGCATCGAAGAAGTGTATACCTTCCTCCAGGAAAAACAGGTCTTTTCTTCGGTTGATCGTGATGCCGTCGCCAGGACCATGGCAGGAGAAGTATGCGGATTGCGGAAAAGAGTTGGCAAGGGATTCGTTACGGCGCTGGGATTTGCCTTTGGGTACACCACAGACGACCATTTGCTGGTGTACCAGAAAATCATTGCGTTCGACCATATCAAAAGAGAAGCAAAAGTCTCTGACCCCGACATTCAGTTCGTGATCCGAAAGGGGAAAAAGTACTCCTACTTGTTTCTCTTGAATTACCACAACGCCACGAAGACCTTCACTGTTGGCTCCACGAAGTATTCGCTGGGTCCTTTTTCGTGCAAGGTTATCAAACGCAAGTAGTCACGTGACGAATGTTCCTATCGGTTGTTCTGGGTGCTCGGCCTTGTTCAAGCTCATTGCCGCCGGTTGTCCTCGATTCGGCGTTACGTCCATGGTGCGATCCCCACAATTCCGAGGTATGATGCTCTGCATTCGAGGGACAACACTTGTTCTTGCTGCGGCGCTTCTGCAGCTTTCCTGCGGCTCGTCACAGGATGAACCTACGGTCATTCGCTTTTGGGGATTGGGGAATGAAGGAGAGATGGTTCGCCAGCTGATTCCGGAATTCGAACGAGCAAATCCGAATATTCGTGTGATCGTTCAACAGGTGCCGTGGACGGCAGCACATGAAAAACTCCTCACCGCCTTTGCCGGTGAATCGACGCCTGATGTTTCGCAGCTTGGCAACACATGGTTGTCGGAATTCTCAGTTCTGAATGCACTCGAGCCACTGGACCGGTTTGTCCGACAATCCCGGATCGTTCAGCTCGACGACTATTTTGACGGAGTTCTGAAGATGAACAGGATTGATTCGTCCCTCTTCGGAATACCATGGTATGTCGACACCCGTGTCATCTACTATCGTCGAGATCTTTTGCGTCAGGCTGGTTACACCGAGCCTCCCACCACGTGGCAGGAAGTGCTGAGGTTGTGTGAAATCATGCAACGAAAAGCGCGGGAAGAGGGAAGGAAACAGTACCCATTCTTCCTGCCCACCAATGAATGGATCCCCGCCATAGCCCTCGGTGCCCAAGCCGGTGGCGACTTCTTGCGTGATGACAATACGCGCGGGAATTTCAACGGGCCGAAGTTCCGCAAAGCTTTTGCATTGTTGGCTTCGTTCTATGAAAAAGAGTATTCGCCGTCAGGACTGCAGTTGATCACGAACATGTACGATTCTTTCTCCGACGGTCTCATCACTATGTACATTTCCGGTCCATGGAATATCGGTGAATTTGGCCGGAGAATCGCACCCAGAGTGCAGACTGAATGGATGACAGCGCCATTGCCTTCTATGGATGCGACCTATCCCGGAGTATCCTTGCCCCTTGGGACAAGTCTCGTTGTTTTCCAGCACAGCCGACATAAGGAGGAGGCATGGAAGCTGATTGAATTCCTCGCCTCCCGCGAACAGTCTATTGCGCTCTATCGGATCACAGGGAACCTTCCGCCCCGGAAATCTGCCTGGGAAGATTCCTCCCTCGCACACAATCCATACGTCCGAGCATTCTATCGTCAAATGCAGAGATTGGAGCCGTTGCCACAAGTGCCTGAATGGGAGCAAATCGTTATCAAACTCCAACTCTATGTTGAATATATTGCGACAAAAACACTCACAGTGGAAGAAGCGTTGGGCAGATTCGATAGGGAAGTTGATCAGATGCTCGCCAAGAGACGGTGGCTGGTCGAAAGGAGAAAACAGCCTTGACATGGCGATCCCATACGAACCGCATCAATCGACATCCTGTTGCGTGGTTTTTCCTCGCACCCGCTTTGACGGCTCTGGCAGTGTTTTTCGTTCTTCCTGTGGCATTCGCTCTTGCGATGAGTTTCACAGATTTTGACATCTATGCACTCGGAAACTGGCATTTCGTTCAATTCGTGGGGCTAGCCAACTACGCGCGAATTCTTGAAACACCCCTCTTCTGGACGGCACTTCGCAACACTTTCTATTTCGTGCTGGTGGGTGGACCATTGTCCGTGGCTGTGTCGCTTGGGACTGCATTGATGATCAATTCTCGTCTTGCACGTTTCAAGTCCTTGTTTCGAACGGTTTACTTCCTTCCTGTCGTGACCAGTCTTGTCGCAGTCGCCATTGTATGGCGCTATCTCTTCCACCCGGCCCATGGCCTCCTCAACTATGTACTGTCGTGGGTGGGAGTCTCTCCGATCGACTGGCTTGGGAATCCTGACTTTGCGATGCCTGCAATCATCCTGCTTGCTGTGTGGAAAAACTTCGGATATAACATGCTGATTTTCATTGCTGGTCTTCAAAACATTCCTGACGAATTGTATGAAGCGTCCGAGATCGACGGCGCAGGAGCATGGAAGCAATTCACCAGCATTACCAT
>JBGPAN010000443.1:0-4082 GCA_041480785.1 Bacteroidota bacterium
CATTAAAAAAAGCCTATTTTTCAGGCTAAAATTAACACATTTTATATAGGATGTCAAGGTGAAGGAAGATCGCTCGTTACTCATCTTCCTCAACAATTGCCGCACTTCAGCGGTTCTCGCTGAAACAAATCGCTTGGCAGTACGCAGCGAATGTGAAATGCTCCTCTTGAGTCCGCCGACTCTCGATCGAAATACTGACTCCACCGCTCTCGCAATCTCTGTGGCATGATTGAATGACGTTGAGTTCTTCACATCGCTCTCGCTGTTTCCTCGTACCTGACCCTGGGAAGGCGGTTGCGTCGGCTTCCATTTCTTGCTATCTTGAAGCCCACAGCTTGAGAATTCCAACGAACGTGGAGATCGATTGGTCGCAAAGCTAGCGCTTGAGAATGGCACTGTTTTTACCGGCGAGAGCTTCGGCGCCTCCGCCGAGGTCACCGGTGAGGTGGTCTTCAATACGAGCATGACCGGATATCAGGAAATCCTCACAGACCCTTCCTACGCCGGTCAGATCGTCACGATGACGTATCCGCTCATCGGCAACTACGGCGTCAATCTTGAGGACCTCGAGTCGTCCAAACCCCAGGTGGCCGGATTCATCGTGAAGGAGTATTTCGACTTCTACAGTAATTTCCGCGCAACCTCGAGTCTCGGGGAATGGCTCAGAGCGCACAATATCGTTGCTTTACAAGGAATCGACACGCGGATGCTCACGAAAATGATCCGCACCATTGGAGCTCTGCGCGGTGTGATCTCCACTGTCGACCTTGACGATTCGAGTCTCATCGAGAAGGCACGACATTCTCCAAGCATGAATGGTCGTGATCTGGCCAAAGTTGTGACGACGGGGAAAACCTATGAGTGGGACGCGATCGACAAGACCCCGTTTGCGCTCAAGCCGATCGGAAAAGCGAAGAAGGATGGCCGTCAGTGGTTTGTCGTGGTCTATGATTACGGCGTGAAACAGAACATCCTGCGCAGACTCGCTTTGTATGGCTGCAAGCTGCTTGTCGTCCCCGCTTCTTTCCCTGCAGAAAAAGTGCTCGATTTACAGCCTGATGGGATTTTTCTCTCCAACGGTCCTGGTGATCCGTCAGCCGTGCGGTATGGAATCGAGAACATCAAGAAGCTGGTGGGGAAGAAACCGATTTTCGGCATTTGCCTTGGGCATCAGCTTCTGGCCCTGGCACTCGGAGGGAAGACCTTCAAGCTGAAGTTCGGCCACCGCGGCGCGAACCACCCGGTGAAAAACCTTCTGACAAGTGAAATCGAGATCACATCCCAAAATCACGGGTTCGCTGTTGATCCCGAATCGCTGAACTCAGCGCTTGTTGAGATCACTCACGTCAATCTCAACGATGGAACCAATGAAGGCCTGCGGCACAAGGAACTGCCTGTTTTCAGTGTTCAGTATCACCCAGAAGCATCCCCGGGTCCGCACGACAGCGACTACTTGTTCGATCAGTTCGTATCGATGATCGAGCAACAGTACGCTCCGGCTCTCCGATAAACGACTTGTTCTTAGCTGAGTCACCCCTTCTTTCGGGCGTACCTACTTTACCTTGCCGTACTTTCTCAGAGCATCCTTCACTGCCTTGACAGGCACAGCCTCCACTTCTGTTCCTCTGTAGCCCTTGATCGTCGTTGCTCGGAGAAGCGAGTTAGCGATGGCCTCTTCGGTTGCCTCCACGACCGCCTGGAAAAGGGGAGAGAGAGCGTCTTCGCGAAATCGAACAGCGGGTTGGGTCCTTTGATCCGTGGGTCGTATCCGGACTTCTCGTGATGACGAAAACGCGATCACATAGTCGCCGCTCCCGTTGCTCATCGAAGAACCGGTCCTGCCCAGGGCAAGCGGAGCACGCTTTGCCATGCGCTGAAGTTGCTGACTGTTCAGAGGAGCATCCGTCGCGATGACGATCATGCATGAGCCATCTCCCGGTTTTTGAGAGCCTTCATGGTGTCCATTGCGTCCAAGCTCTTTTGCGAGAGGTACACCGGCCATTTCGAAGACTCCGCCATAATTGGATTGAACCAACACTCCCACGGTGAAGCCTCCCGCAGCAGGAGGAAGGACCCGGGAACTGGTACCAATACCGCCTTTCCAGCCGAAACAAACCGTTCCCATTCCCGCCCCGACGCTCCCTTCCACCACAGGACCACTTCTGGCAGCACGAATTGCTTCCAGGGCATCCACGCGTGTTACATGTCTTCCGCGGATATCGTTCAATTCGCCATCATTTGTTTCTCCGACGACAGGATTGATCGATCGGATGCCTGCATTTCCCGGCAAACTCAGCATGAAGTCGACGACCCCATCAGCGACATCCCAGACGCTGAGCGTGTTTGTGAGCAGGATGGGAGTCTCGATTTGTCCAAGCTCCATCACCTGGGTTGTCCCGACTAGCTTTCCGAAACCATTTCCAACGAACACTGCGGCAGGTACTTTGTCCAGGAACAGATTCCCCCCGTGTGGGAGAATAGCAGTGACACCTGTGCGAACACTATCGCCACGGACGAGTGAGACCTGGCCGACGAGGACATCTGCGACATCCGTGATGGCGTTGTATTTGCCTGGTGGGAAGATCCCGAGCTCCGCGCCGAGGTCTCGCAGCCGCGGACGTTCGGATGGCTGTGCCGGGGCAATCGATATGAAAAACGAGAGAGCGAAAATGACGACGAATGTTCGTTTCATAGTTTTCTCGTAGTATATGAAGAACAACTCAGCTCGGCGCTATTTCTGAGCCTGGAGTTCCTTTGCCGTGCGCTCTACCTCGGACCAGACTCTCAATAGGTTGCCTCCACAGATCTTCTGGATGTCCTTTTCTGAGTATCCGCGCTTCAACAGCTCATAAATGATGTTGGGATACTGAGATACGTCCTTTAGTCCCGTGGGCAACGAATCACCGACGCCGTCGAAATCCGATCCAAGCCCGACGTGATCGACGCTCACGAGTTTCACAACGTGGTCGATGTGTCTGGCGACATCTGAAACATCCGCGTAGGTGATTGGATGCTCTTTGCGGTACCGTTCGATGTACGCTTCACCCTCGGCATCCTCGGGTTTGAGGTTTTTGGATTTCAGATATGTCATTACTTCTTTTTGACCTTCATCCTCACGTTCCTTGTATTCCTTGCTCAGGAACGATGAACCGAAATTGATCTGGATGACGCCGCCTTGTTTGGCCAGCATCGTGATCATTTCATCTGACATGTTCCGTTCAAATCCAGGTGTGAAAAACCGGCATGAGGAGTGGGAAGCAATGACTGGCGCTTTCGAAACATTCATGACCTCATAGAATGCTGCGTCGGTGATATGCGAGACATCGACCATGATTCCCACGCGGTTCATTTCGGTTATGAGCCGTCTGCCGAAGAAGCTCAATCCTCTCCAAACATGGGTGGTGTCATAGGAAGAATCAGAAATGTGGTTATCGAGAGCATGTGCCAAGGTGATGTACCGAATGCCGCGATCGTAGAAATGCAGTACATTAGCCATGTCGTGCTCAATCGGGGATCCATTCTCCATTCCCATGCACAACGAGATAACGCCTCGCTTGAATTGTCTAGTGACGTCTTCTACCGAACGTGCAATAGCGAATTGTTTTGGCCAATCCCGTGCGAATTTCTCGACCATGTCGATGAGGGTGTCTGCCAGTGCTTTCGCTCCGCCTTTTGTTTCGTATGCGGCAGGGGTATAGATCGACATGAACGGGGCGTTGAGTCCGCCTTGCTTAGCACGAACATAGTCGAACTCTCCATCCTTCGTGCGCTGTGAGATATCTTCCCACTTCATCCTCAGGCGATACGGAACATCGATATGAGTGTCGACAATGATGAACTGTTGAGCGAGCTTCTGCGCTTTGGCGCGCAGCGCACTTTCTTGTTGAGGCTGTTGGGCAGACACCGGTACGGCAGCGAGCACAGCCAGAACAATGAAAATCTTCGCGGGTGACATTCTCATGAGGTTACCTGGGATGATGGGAGGATGATTTGTCTGATCACAATCTGGGGGTTCGGGAGGGCTTTGTCAAGGTGTTTCTCTGGAGGCCTCCGAAAGCAAATCGGCACGCCCGATGTCGAAC
>JBGPAN010000444.1:0-4067 GCA_041480785.1 Bacteroidota bacterium
AGGTCGCGCATCGCGAGGATCTCGGGATGACGATAGAGCGCGTTGTCATCGAAAGTCATTTTTGCGTCGAGGGCAATGACTGCCCCTTCCTTTGTGATGACGAGAGGGTTGATCTCGGCGAGCGAGGCATCGGATGCGTCGTACGCTTTGTAGAGCGCCAGAAGAAACTTCACTCCGTTTTTGAACGCATCGCCGCTCAACCCGAGGCCGAAACAGAGGCGGCGAGCCTGGAACTGCTGCAAGCCAAGAGATGGATGGACATACTCTTTGAGAATCTTCTCTGGAGTTTCGGCAGCCACTTTCTCGATTTCCACCCCCCCTTCCTTGGAGACCATCACGACGTTTTGAGATCGCGCACGATCGAGCGTGATGCCGACATACATCTCTCGTGCGATATTCATCCCCTGTTCGATCAAGAGCCGTTTCACGATACGACCCTCAGGTCCCGTTTGGTGTGTGACCAACCGCATGCCAAGGATCTCTGATGAACGATCCCGCACTTCGTCAACGCTCCTGGCGAGTCTGACCCCCCCACCCTTCCCCCGGCCGCCGGCGTGGATTTGCGCCTTGACAACCCAGACCGATCCACCAACGGTTTCAGCCGCACGAACAGCCTCATCGACATTGAAGGCAGCCTTTCCGATCGGAACCGGAACGCCGTATTTTTTTAAGATCTCTTTTCCCTGATATTCATGGATCTTCATGTAATCTCCTCGCTCTCTGAGAACTTTACTCCGTATCGAATTCCTTGCTGTCGACAGCTCCCGATTTCCATTCCTCCAGAGATTCTTTCGCTTTCAGATACTCGGGAATAGGGACAAATATCTTTGCAGGCTTGCTTATGTTACTTCGGGAAAGAGCTGAATCACCGCCGCCATCCCATACAAAACCGACCGGTGCGAAATTCTGCAGAAGCACCTTGTGTCCCGAAGCTTCGAGAAACGCCCGGATCATTTCACTTTCGTTTATATCGGTCGATTGAAATATCCGCGCCCAATCCTGTTGGACTTCAACGTCTCGGTGTTCGGCACAAAACGAACGTCCTCGTATGATTTTCTCACACGCTTCACAAACGAGGTCCCGACAGATGATGCAGATACCGGTCGCCGGCCGTTCCGGATGCAGATCGCACACTTGCCCTGTAGCACCGGAGAACAACACACCACAATGGGGGCAGAAATCGCTGTCTTGAGTGATTTCCTCCGCACACTGGGGACACTTCACATATTGAAGCTCGCCCATACGTCCCTCCGCCACTTGGTACGGCATCCGGATATGCTATTTCACTTTCTCCGAGATCGACTTCGCTTGCATCATCAACAGGAGATAGTCTCTTCCGCCCGCCTTCGAGTCTGTACCCGACATGTTGAATCCACCGAACGGATGCACGCCAACCATGGCGCCGGTGATCTTACGGTTGATGTAGAAGTTGCCGACGTGAAAAACCCTCTTTGCCTGTTCAATCTTCTTTCGATTCTTTGTCCAAACGCCGCCGGTCAATCCAAACTCTGTGTCGTTCGCGATTTCCAGTGCATGATCGAAATCTTTTGCCTTGATGATGGCAAGAACCGGCCCGAAGACCTCTTCCTGGGCAATCGTCGACTTCGGATGAACGTCAGCGATGACCGTCGGCTGAATGAAGTACCCATCCCCTTCCGCTTTTTTCCCGCCAACGATGAGCCGACCGCCCTCCTGTACGCTTTTTTCAATATAGGCCAGGATCTTTCGTTCGGAAGCTTCGTTGATAACGGGCCCCATGTAATTTGTTGGATCGTCCGAGGTCCCAACCTTCAACTTTGCCGCCTTCTCTCTCATGAGCTCGACGAACTTGTCATAGACCTTTTCGACAACAATCGCCCTGGAAGCAGCCGAACATTTCTGACCCTGGTAGCCAAACGCCGAGGCGATCGTCGCCTGTGCCGCTGACTCCAGATTCGTCTGGTCATCGATGACAATCGAATCCTTTCCTCCCATTTCAGCAACGACGCGCTTCAGCCAAATTTGGCCCGGTTGCACCTTCGCCGCGAGTTCGTTGATGTGAATTCCTACTTCCTTCGAGCCTGTGAAAGAGATGAACCTGATTTTCGGATGAGCGACGATGGCATCGCCAAATGAACCTCCCGGTCCGGACACGAAATTAATAACCCCCGCCGGCAATCCTACCTCGCGCATGAGGTTGAAAAACATCCATCCTGTCAACGGAGAATCGCTCGAAGGTTTGAGAACCACCGTATTGCCCGTAACGACAGCCGCAGAGGTCATGCCGGTAAGAATTGCCAGCGCAAAGTTCCATGGCGGTACAATCAACCCCACTCCAAGAGGAATGTAAACAAGTTCGTTTTTCTCGCCGGGAGTTTTCGTCACAGGCTGCTTTCCGGCATAGCGGAGCATTTCCCTCGCGTAGAACTCAATGAAATCGATCGCTTCCGCGGTGTCCGCATCCGCTTCAGGCCAAGTTTTTCCGACTTCGTAGACCATCACGGCGCTGAATTCGTGCTTTCGCTTGCGCATCAGCTTCGCGGCTTTGAATAGATAGTCGGCCCTCTTCTTGGGATCGACCCAACGCCACTCTTCGAACTTCGCCGCCGCGGTTTCCACCGCTTTGTTGGCCATTGTCACGTCAGCCTTCTGGAAGACGCCGACGATTTCCTTCGGCCTGGAAGGGTTATAGGAATTCAGTTTGTCCGGAGTCGTGATCTCTTCATTTCCGATGACAGCAGGGTACTCTTTCCCCAGCATCGATTTCACCTTCGCCAATGCCTTTTCCATAGCTTTGCGGTTTGCTGGTTTGGTAAAATCGGTCAACGGTTCATTTTTGAATATCGGGATAGCCATGAAGTCTTTCCTTTTGACGAGGTGTTTCACTCTTGCTCTTGAATCAGAGCACGCACGATCGCATCATGTACCTTTGGGCGTACGGCGCCGACTTTCTGGTTTTCCCGGGTGGGATAGACTCTGTTTGTCAGAAAAACAACGATCAAATTCCTCGTCGGATCAGTGACTACAGAGGTGCCGGTAAACCCTGTGTGGAGCCACGTTTTCTCTGAGAGAAGCCTCCCCGACCATCCACGAGGGGAAATCTTCATATCCCAACCGATCCCGCGCGAGCTCTTCGGCGATTGCCGGGTCGTAAACTTGCGAAGCACATCCTCCTTCAGATATCTCTTTCCTCCGTAGACACCGCCATTCAGCTCCATCTGCAGGAGAACTGCAAGATTCGGAGCAGTGGAGAAGAGACCGGCGTGGCCCGAGACGCCGCCGAGCGCCCAGGCGTTTTCGTCGTGGACCGTGCCATGAACGGCCGTCCCTGTCTTCCTCCAAAACGTATCCACTTCGGTCGGCATCACACGGCTCCAGAGCAGTTCCGGTGGGTTGTACATCGTGTTTGTCATTCCCAAAGGTTTGAAGAACACCGAATCGACGTAGTGGTCGAGCGTTGTGCCAGTCACATTCTCGATGATCTTGCCTGTCGTGATCAGGCCAAGGTCGCTGTAAATCGTCGAATCACCTGTCTTGTATACAAGGCGAGTCGCGAAAATCGAGTCGACCAATTCTTGCGGCGTTTTGCAGTATTGATAGAACTTCCCCCAGCCGACCAGACCTGAGTTGTGGACCATGAGATTGTAGAGCGTGATGTGTTCCTTCCCATGTTGACCGAATTTCGGGAAGTACTTAACGACGGGATCATCCAAACTGAGCTTGCCCTCACCTACAAGCCGCATGATCGCACTCGTCGTGGAGATGACTTTGGTGACTGACGCGAGATCGAACAATGTGTTGACATCCACTCTCTTGGAGTACAGTTCATAATCGAACGACCCGTACGCCTTCTCGTGCACGATGACACCGTCCTTCACAATGACAAGGGCTGCTCCAGGGAATGCAGAGTCTTTGATCCCCTGATCAACGATCTTGTCGACCACCTCTAGACTGTCCCGGATGAATCCCACTTCCTCAGGCAAGCCTCTCCGCAGTCTTGTCTTCGGATATTCGACGCCATCGCCGAACTTGTACATGCCGGGGATCGCGATGGGGAGCTTCCCTCCCGCAGGAGATTCCGCGAAGAG
>JBGPAN010000445.1:0-4065 GCA_041480785.1 Bacteroidota bacterium
AGGATCCGATTTCTTTGATGGTGTCAGCACTGTAAGTCTTGGCGATGGGATTACGGTGAACACTGCAACAGTGAATTCGGCCGGATCACAGATGACGGCGGCCATCACGATCGGAACAACTGCGACACCAGGTGCGAGGAATGTGACCGTGACCAATCCAGCTCCCGGAGGAGGCATAGCAAGCCTGACAGGCGGATTCGACATCACATTGCCGGCTCCGAGACTGACTGGTGCCACTCCGGCAAGTGGCGCCACAGGGCAGATGATGACACTCATTCTCACGGGTTCCGGCTTTGTGGCAGGGATGACGAGTGTGAGTTTTGGAACCAGCGTGATCGTCGATTCGATCACGGTCACGAGCCCAACGCAGATGAGTATTTCGATCACCATCGGATTTGATGCGACGCTGGGATCGCGTGACATCGTTGTCACGAATCCAGCACCTGGCGGCGGGAGTGTGGCGCTCCCAGGGTCGTTCACTGTCGTCAATCCATCTCCCACATTGACTGCTGTGATGCCGGTCGGTGCTTCCCGTGGGGATGTAGTTGATGTTGTGCTGACAGGGACGAGTTTTATCACGGGGGTGACCACAGTCAGCTTCGGCGACGGGATTGCGGTGAACTTGGTCACGGTGAGCAGTGCGACACAGGCAACGGCAAACATCGCGGTGGGAGTAGGGGCGGTAGCAGGAGTGCATGCTGTGAGTGTGACTAATCCAGCTCCTGGGGGAGGGACCTCGACGCTAGAGAGCGCATTCACCGTGGGGAATCCTGCACCGACGTTGACGAGTATCAATCAGAGTGGGGGAGCAAGGGGCCAGACGTTGAATGTCGCGCTGGTGGGAACAGGGTTCTCGGCGGCGGTGAGCAGTGTGAACTTTGGAGCTGGAATAGCGGTGAGTTCGTTGAGGATAGGCAATGCGACACAAATTGAAGCCAGCATCATCATAGCACAGGATGCAGCTCTGGGGATGAGGGATGTATCGGTGACAAATGCAATACCCGGAGGCGGTACTGCGACACTCTCCGATGTGTTCACCGTCCTCAATCCTGCCCCGACAATCTCAAGCATTTCGCCAGACAATGGGGTGTTGGGTCAATCGATCCAGGCAACCGTCAGGGGTGCCGGATTCTTGATGGGAGTGACATCGTTGAGCATGGGCGATGGCCTGATGATCGACTCTGTGACAGTTGACAGCATTTCGCGTCTTCAGGCGCGACTGAGCATCGCGGGCACTACTCAGGCCGGTCCTCGTGGCGTGTCGGTTACCAACACCCCGCCAGGTGGTGGAACCTCAACGCTGGTGGACGGATTCATGGTACTGAATCCTCAGCCCACAATTTTGAATGTCACACCCTCCGTCGGCGTATGCGGCCAGCAATTGAGCGTCACGGTGGTCGGAACAAACTTCATTGCAGGACGAACCGCTTTGAATTTCGGGAATGGCATAATAGTTCATTCTCTGGACTTTGGTGATCCGACGAAGCTGGACGCCTCGATTTCTGTCGAACCATTTGCCATAAGCGGAATGAGAGATGTCGTTGTCAGGAATCCAGGACCTGGCGGGGGATCAGCGATGCTGAAAGGAGCATTTGCTGTGAACAATCCTGTCCCAGCCGTTGTCAACATCTCTATCACATCCGGATATAGAGGAAAGACGTACAACCTTCTGGTGAATGGGACCAATTTCGTTTCCGGAGCAACGACATTGAATCTTGGTCGAGGCATCGAGGTCCATTCAATCACGATCAGCAATCCCAGCCAGCTCTTCGCCTATGTTTCGATAGAACGAAATGCTGTTCCAGGATCGCGGGATATCATCGTCACGAACAGCGAGCCGGGCGGAGGCACGTCAGTTATCCCTGGTGGTTTCACGGTTCAGAACCCTCCACCCATTCTGAGAGGCGTCACGCCGGGCACGGGGATCCTTTGCCAGTCGCTCGTTCTCGGAATGAGCGGATCGGATTTCTTCGAGGGCGTAACCAGCTTGAGCCTGGGGAGCGGCATCTCTTTGAAATCGATGGCGATCGATAGTACGGGGACTCAGATCACGGCGACTATTGCGATCGACGTCGGGGCTGCCACAGGGCCGAGAGATGTAGTTGTGGTGAATTCCGGCCCCGGAGGCGGGATAGCCACGCTGACCGACGCATTTGATGTGACAATACCCAAACCAATGCTGACGCGCTTGAGCCCGCTTGGAGGTGTGCGTGGACAGACTCTCGACGTCTCGATCGCTGGATCGGGTTTTGTCGCCAACTCGACGCATATGAGTTTCGGCCCTGGTGTCAGCGTGAACTCGCAGTCGGCTCTCAACCCAACGGAAATGGTTGCCAACATCAGCATTGGAAATGATGCGGCCCTGGGTCCGAGGGATGTCGTGATTACCAATTCGCCACCAGGCGGTGGGACGATGACGTTGTCGAATGCATTCACCGTAGCGAATCCGGCACCGTTACTTTTGAGCGTTTCTCCCATGAGTGGCAACAAAGGGCAAACGCTCGATGTTGTGTTAATCGGAGCGTGCTTTCTCCCCGAGGTCACGAGTGTAGTTTTTGGAGATGGGGTGATCGTCAACTCGATAACCGTGAACGGTCTCAGCCAGGCAACTGCGAACCTCAGCATAGCTTCCGATGCAACTCCAGGGTCACGAAACGCCACCATCACAAACGCGCCTCCCGGAGGTGGAAACGCAACACTTGTTGCTGCCTTCATCATTGCAAACCCTCCTCCGAAGTTTTCGAGCATTTCACCTATAGCGGGCTATCGAGGGCAATCTATGGCAGTGACAATCGTGGGACAGGATTTTGTTGATGGGATGACGACGGTAGATTTTGGTCCCAATATCCTCGTCAGTTCTAACAAGGTGATCACTGCTACGCGACTCTCGGCGAACATTATCATTGAGACCTGTGCGGCTGTCGGCGCACGGACTGTGACCGTGAATAACGCTGCACCAGGCGGAGGAAGTGCGTTGCTGACGAATGCGTTCACGATCTGCAACCCGGCGCCGACGCTGACTGGTCTGAACCCCGGAGTGGGTACGCGTGGGCATTCTCTGTCCGTGAACGTGACAGGAACCAACATAATCGCAGGCACGACAACCATCAACTTCGGCACGAACGTAACGCTGAATTCATTTGAGGTGTCAAGTCTCGCCGAAGCGAATGCAAATATCACCATTCCAGTTCTTTCCGTGCCGGGTATGAGAGATGTGAGCATCAACAATCCACCGCCCGGAGGAGGGACGGCCACGCTTTCGGGGGCGTTCTCTATCATAAATCCAGTGCCGACAATCGCCAAAGTGACACCTGGCACTGCGGCTCCAGGAAGTCACCTGAATATGGAAGTGATTGGGTCTCAGTTCATCAGTGGTGTGACAAATCTGAGTCTTGGTTCAGACTTGGCGGTATCAAACTTGTTCGTCAACAACTCAACGACGCTTCATGCAGATATTTCGATTGGCACATCAGCAGCTAGCGGGCCTCGAACTGTTGTGGTTACGAATGCAGCACCCGGAGGGGGATCTGCCAATCTCACGGACGGATTCATCGTTGATTCAGAGACTCTCACGTCAGTTGAAGGAGCTCTTGGCACAGTCCCGGATCATTTCATGCTTAGCGAGGCATACCCTAATCCATTCAATGGGTCTGCCCGAATTCGCTATGGATTGCCCGAAGACAGCAGAGTCACTCTGTACGTCTACGCCGTTCTTGGGAACATGGTCGCGCAGTTGGTAAACGGTCAGCGCTCAAAAGGCTCCTACGAGCTGCAATGGTGTGCGGGCAATCTGCCAAGTGGGGTATATATTGTCCGGATGAACGCCGAATCGAGGGAATCCACCAGGAGATATACTTCCTCGAGAAAGGTGATTCTCATGAAGTAGATCTGGCGCCTCTTGCCGCTGGTCCATAGACAAGGGATAGGGGAAGGAAGGACGATCCTGATGGGGTCGTCCTTTTTTTTGCATACGTATGCAGATTCCACATCCGGGTGGGTTGTCATTCTTAGGAAGGACCGCCCTGAACAGTGTTTGATGGCTGGCTGCAGTGGGGGGAGACCATG
>JBGPAN010000446.1:0-4055 GCA_041480785.1 Bacteroidota bacterium
AAAACCATCGCCGGACCTTTCGTTTGCGCAGCTCATCGCGGCTTTTATTCACCGCGATCCGATACAACCAAGTATAGAATGAAGATTGAAACCGGAACTGCGGCAACGCTTCGTAAGCCTTGATGAACACTTCTTGCGACAAATCATCCACGATATCCCGCTCGTGGAATATGGAATAGATCAGGTTCCTGATCCGTTCCTGATATCGCTCTACCAGAATACGATAGGCGCCTTGTTCCCCCTGATGCACCAGCGTTATGAGAACCTCATCATTCTTTGCCTGAAGAGGAACGTCCGCCGGCTGCGCTAGCGTTTGGTAAGCCATCGGCCGTTTTATGTTTCCGGATTCACTCATATAGACGTAGGGAAAAGGGTTCGTGTTCCTTCTCCGCTCTTTCTTGTCAACATCTACAATATACAACGGTTCCGAGCCTTTTGTTTCAATTGTTGAAGGTCGCCAAATCCAGCATGAAAGCCAAAAACCCGTGCAGTTTCCCCATTCCAGGGACCTCTACACGGGTTTTCCAGCGTTCGCAACCAATCAAAACCTACACTGCGACTGTCTTCGTCCCTACCGTGGATGCCTTGACTCGTTTCTCAAACTCATCTCTGAAGCGGCGGATCATCGACTGCACAGGCCACGCCGCCGCATCGCCCAACGCACAGATGGTGTTCCCCTCGATGTTGTTGGCAATATCCATCAACAGGTCGATGTCCCCCTCCCTACCCTCCCCCTTTTCAAAGCGCGTGAGAATTTTCCACAGCCAGCCCGTCCCTTCGCGGCACGGAGTGCACTGACCACAGGACTCGCGATAGTAGAATTTCGAGATCCGGGTGATCACTTTGATGAGGTCCGTGTCCTCATCCATGACGATTAGTCCTGCGGTACCAACAGAAGATCCTGCCGCCTTCAGGGAGTCGGCGTCCATACAGACGCCTTCGAGCTGCTCACCACGGAGAATCATCGTCGACGATCCACCCGGGATCACCGCTTTAATCCTCTTGTCGCCCGGGATACCTCCCGCGTATTTGTAGATGATCTCCAGCAGCGGAAGGCCCGTCGGCATTTCGTAAACGCCAGGTTTATTCACATGGCCGCTGACACCGACAAGAATTGGACCCGGATGCTTCTGGGCCCCGATCTTTGAATACCACTCTGCTCCGTTGTTGATGATGAGCGGCACATTGCTGATCGATTCGACGTTGTTGATCGTCGTCGGACAACCCCAAAGGCCGAATTGTGCGGGGAATGGCGGCTTCACGCGCGGATACCCGCGCCCACCTTCGATCGAGTTCATGAGAGAAGATTCCTCGCCGCAGATGTACGCTCCCGCTCCTTTGTGCACAACGATGTTTGTTGAAAACCCCGAACCAAGGATGTTCTCACCAACATACCCATGGGCATAGGCATCGGTGATCGCGTTCTCGATCATCCGGATCCACTTGCCGTACTCTCCACGCACGTAGATGAAGACGGTTGCGATTCCCATCGCATATGCGGCGATCACAGATCCTTCAATCAGCAGATGAGGATTAAACTCAAAAACCTGGCGGTCCTTGAACGTGCCAGGCTCGGCTTCATCGCCGTTGACGCAAAGGTACTTTGGCTTAGCCGACTGCTTCGGCATGAATGTCCACTTCAGGCCCGTGGGGAAACACGCCCCTCCGCGTCCGCGAAGTCCGGACTTCTTGACTTCATCTGTCACCTGTTCCGGCTTCATGCCCAACGCTTTGCGCAGAGCGTTGAAGCCACCGTTCGCTTCGTAGACGGCGATTTTGTGAAGATCAGGAATGTCGGGCAGGATGTACTTTTCCATGTCAGCCTATGTGCGCTCTAGATTCGCGAGCAGCGTATCCACTTGTTCTATCGTCAGGTTTTCGTAGTACTCTTCCCCGACAGCGATCATCGGCGCCGTCCCACAGGATCCCATACACTCCACCTCGGACAACGTCCACTTCATATCGTTCGATGTCTCACCAAGCTTGATGCCGAGACGCTTTTCAAGATGTTCAACGGTTTTTGCAGATCCCCTCAGCATACACGACACGTTCGTGCAGACTTCGATATGATGCCTGCCATGGGGCTTGTCGTGGAACATTGTGTAGAATGTCACGACACCAAGGACATGTCCGAATGGGACATCGAGGAGCTCGCCCACATATCGCATTGCATCTTCAGAGACGTGTCCGTGTTCTTCCTGAATCATCCACAAGACAGGTAACACCAGCGCCTGTTTTGTAGGGTAGAATCTCTTCAGGTCGTCGAGCTTCTTGATATGTTTTTCAGAAAGCATGGGTTGAGATTTCTGATTTATCATTTCGGATTTATGATTGGAATTGAAAATACCAGACAGTAGATCAATCATCAATCATAAATCGACAATCTCCGCCAGAGGCGCCTGCCCGTCATTCATGAACCAGTATGGCAGGCGGGGATGCGCCTTTAGCGCAGACGATTTATTTATCTGCTTCTCCCATTACCGGGTCCAAGCTGGCGATGATGGCAACGACATCCGAAATCATGCATCTATTCATCATGACCGGCAGAGATTGCAGATTGGTGAATGAAGGGGAGCGAATCTTCATTCGCCAGGGATGCCCCTCCCCATTACTATAAATATAGAAGCCCAGTTCACCCTTCGGCGCTTCGACAGCACTATAGATCTCACCGACGGGTGGCTCAACGCCAAAATTGATCAGCATGAAATCGTGTATCAGTTCCTCCATCCTGGTATAGATTCTCTCTTTCCTGGGAAGGACTTTCTTTGGCTTGAACGCATGCACATCACCCGCGGGCATCTTCTGAAGTATCTGCCGAACGATCTTCACGCTCTCGCGCATTTCGTCCATGCGGACATAGTAACGTGCGAGTGCATCCCCCCCCTCATAGACGGGGATGTTGAAATCCATCGCACTGTACGCAAGATAGGGATTCGCCTTCCGCAAGTCGTGCTCAACGCCGCATGCACGAAGTCCCGGGCCCGTGAGTCCGAGATCCATGGCCTGCTCCGGCGTAATGACGCCGATCCCATCAGTGCGCTCAAGGAAGATGCGATTTGTGTTCAGAAGCCTTTCGCATTCCCGGATATGCCCAGGCAATTCGTCGACAAACTTCTTAACGCCGGCGATCGTCTCCGGGCTGATATCCTGAGCGAGCCCGCCAATGCGCGTATAACTCGTCGTGAAGCGAGCCCCGGCGATATTCTCGAACAGGTCGTACTCCTTCTCCCTCTCACGGAACGACCACATCCACACGGTGAGCGCGCCCACATCCATCGCGAGAGAGCCGAGAAACATGAGATGTGAAGAAATCCGAGCAAGCTCGGTAATCATCATGCGGATATACGTCGCGCGCGGCGGCGCTTCGATGCCGAGGAGCTTTTCAACTGCAAGGGCGTATGCCGTATTATTGCTCAGCGGCGAGAGATAGTCGAGACGATCGGTATGAGGAATAAACTCGTGATAGCTGCAATTCTCGGCGAGCTTCTCATACCCCCGATGGAGATACCCGACTTCCGGAACACAACCAACGACGGTCTCGCCGTCCAGGCGAATTAGGAGACGCAGCACACCGTGTGTGGCAGGGTGTTGAGGACCCATATTGAGAATCATCTCATTCTCAAGCGGATCATCAAACGACACGCTCGTGTTCTGGTCCTCAAGCGCCTGGAGAATCCTCGATTTGCGGGGGAGTTCGTCTTTTCGAGTGTCCATCACTTATTTCTTCGGGAGAAAGAGGGAACCAGGAATGCCCATCAGCGGGAAATCCTTCCTGAGAGGATAGTGCTCAAAGTCATCCGGCATATAAATTCTGCGGAGATCGGGATGTCCTTCGAAGATAATTCCAAACATGTCGAACGTTTCGCGCTCATGCCAGTTGGCAGTCCCATAGAGTCCGGTCATCGTTGGAACTTTCGGGTCCTCTTCTTCCGTGAACACTTTAACGCGAATCCGATTTCTGTTCTTCAACGAATAAAGATTGTAGATGACTCCAAATCTGTTTGTGGGAGTGTACATGTCAATACCACAGACGTCTGCCAGAAGGTCAAATTGAA
>JBGPAN010000447.1:0-4051 GCA_041480785.1 Bacteroidota bacterium
CCCTTCGAACCTCCCGCTCCTGCAACACTCTGAGCAGTTTTGACTGCAATGGCGGCGCGAGCTGTCCGATTTCGTCGAGGAACAGTGTGCCCCCATGAGCATATTCTATGAGGCCAATCCTATCGCTTGCTGCATTTGTAAACGCACCTTTTTTGTAGCCAAACAGTTCGCTCTCCAACAGTTGTTCGGGAATTGCAGAGCAGTTCACGGCCACAAACGGCTTGGATGCCCGGCCGCTGTGCGTATGGATTGACCGTGCAATAAGTTCTTTTCCCGTCCCGGTCTCCCCCGTAATAAGCACCGACACATCGACATCGATCACCCGCCGAACCAGGTCCAACACAGCGATCCACTCTTTGCTCTGGCCGAGGATGCCTTCAAAGAGCCTTGTTGACTCCGCTTCCACACGAAGCCTGTCATTCTCCACACGGAGCCTCTCGTATGACTGTGCGTTGTCGAGCGCGATGGTAGCAAGGTTGCCGAACACCGTCAAAAACTGCAGCGAATCGTTGTTGAATTTTCCCCGCGTTCGTGCGCTGTCGAGATACAACGCACCGCGAATGAGATCCTGCGCCTTCAGGGGAATACAGATGATCGAAAGGATTTTTTGGGCGACGATGCTCCTCGAGGCTTCGAAGCGTTCGTCTGTCGCGGCATCCACTGTGAGAACCGATTCTCCGCTTGTGAGCACCTTCTTGACGACGGACGATGACGCAGCGAGAGCAGAAGATTGATCATCTCCTGCAAAATTCCTGGAGGCAGCAACCGTGAATCCAGCCTCTTTGTCGTTCTCTTTCAACAAAAGAAATCCGCGTTCAGCGTCGAGATGTTTCATGGCGATTTCGAGCACTTGTTCGAGCAACCGTCTCGGCTCGAGGATCGAGCCGATGGTTTGCGTTACCTCGTAGAGTGCGCTGAAATTGTCGTATCGGATGTCGCTCATCGTCCTCACTCAATCACGTAAAATGACGCTTCTTTCGACCTTGAGAGATTTCCGAACTCGTCAACGAGAGAGATCGTCCAGAAAAACAGCCCTGTCGAAAGACGATCGGGATATTGGAAACTTGAAAGCGAAGAAGAAAGATTTGCGACCGACCAGAGGAGGCTCGGGACTCCCTGGTCGAGCCTGAAAAGTTCGAGTTTGTACGAATACGGAAATTGGAGCGTGGGTTGGGCCCAGTATAATTGTGGAGATGCTGCTGCGGTGTCAAGCGCAGTTGGAGCAATAGGAATGGGCGCATCCTGGATGATGCGAGTGACAGAGAAAGGCTTTCCCACTGATGTGGCGCCGATTCTGTCTCGCGCAGTGACGGTGAACTGCTTCCCCACCAACCATTCGAGACTCCCCTGAGGAAGGTTTGCAGCATCCACAGAAACCTGATAGTATTGCTGAACGGGAACATATGTCATGGCAAATTTCATTGTATCCACCTGCAATGACGCTCCAGCAATATCCCCGAGCCCATCGGGATCAGTCAGCGTTCCGCTGACCACAACCGAGTAAACCGCATGGGGCCACCATTGGTCGATCTTGCGGGTCAGAACCTGGCAAGCGCCAACGACGGGCAGCGCATCCAAATGAATATCCACCTTTGATTCGCTTCCGACCGACGCCTTGCTATCAACCGTATCCGTCAGATATCCGGAACGTGAGACGATGATCTGCACACTCCCGGCAGGTACACCGTTGATGGAAAATGCTCCGGCGGAATTTGTCAATCCCGCAACGCCGGAAGGCTGAATCGTCACCAGCGCCCCGGAAATACCTGTGTACGGCTGGTAAAACGATAACACGCTTCCCGAAAGCGCACCACTATTCGAGAACGCCTTTGAGTCGGGATCCATCGGGTTGTCGTGCGATGCGTCGGATACGCAACCAGACACTATCAGCATTCCCCCTGCAAGGAGAAACGCAAAATATGATGTACGTCGTTCCATCTAGGTTTTTATGGTACTACATTACCAATTCGTGGTCTGTGAGCAACATCAAACGATGACTGCAGCTGCCAGCCCAGACGAAAATCCAGATCTTTTTGCGAAGGCATGAAACCAATCACGTCACCCCGAGATGTTCCGCTCTTTGCCTGCCCGCCATGTGTGCATCGATATGGCAGGCGGGAATCCCGCTCATAAGCGGAATCCAAGAGCGGGATTTCTGCTCAAGGTTTCAAAACGAGGTGCCGAGCAAGAACATTTCGGGACGACTGTGCCTTCTGCTGCTTTACGGCATTCCGCTCTTTATAGATAGCATCATCGTTGCGGGAGTAGCACGACTTTCGGGTCGCGTCTCTAGAAGCTTACACGAATCGTGACAATTGATGATGCACGGGTCCGTACGTTCACCGAATTATTTTGAACTGGCACAGAAGAGCCGACCTCTTCCAGGAAGTTTGACATCGCTACCTTTTTCGGCGTTTTCGAGAACGTTATTGTTGCGTCGGAACCCTTCCCCTCTGCATCATACCATTGCACCACCCAGGCGTTACCGTCTTCACTCTTCTTCAATGAGGTAAGCACAAGATTCGACGGTGAGATCTGCACAAAGGAATGCTGAATCGGCAGATCGCCCTTGTGCGCGTCGGTCGTCACGGCGATGAGGGAATTGTTGAATTCATAGCCCTTTCTCGCCGTCTTCGCATCACGCCAGGTACCTTTGTGCGGGTAAAGGGCGAACTCGATCGAATGCTTCCCGCGGTCAGCAGTGGGGTCGGGCGATTTCGGCGAACGCAACAATGAAAGTCGGATGACGTTACCTTTGATGTCATACCCGTACTTCGAATTGTTCAGGAGACTCACACCATAATCTGCTTGAGAAAGGTCTGCCCACGAACGGGCAGGCACCTCGACTTTCGCTCGTTCCCAACTGTCCCGCAATTGGGTCGAGCGTTGAATCGTTCCATAGGGGATCTCGTACGTCGCGACCGTGTCACCCACAGACACAGGGAAAGCGACCTTGAGAAACGTCTTGTCCTCCCACCAGTCAACATCGGTTTTGAAATCGATACGATCGACTCCATCGTACAGAATGACGTCCTGTGTGAAGAAGGAACTCGGAAAATCCTCTGTGGGGTAGTCTTTCTTCGTTCCCGGTTTCAGGTAATCACGCGTGAGTCGAAGTATAACTCTGAGCGGACCACTCTCCACGATTTCCGCCTTGCGAAACGTTGATGGATACGACACACCGGTGAGGCCGATGTTCCAGGCGTCGTACTCCCGCGGGTAATCGGCCAGTAGCTGCAGTTCGTTGCCTTGGCCGCTCAAGACTTCCTTCCCATTCCGCTTGTCGATGATACTCTTGATCCAGCCGGACTGCGGGTCGACGCTGACAGAGAAGAAGTTGTTTTCAATCTTCTCATTCGTCACGACCAAATTGCCCGCGCCGGTTGGTTTTTGCTTCTTCAGCTGATACAATTTGTACCCAAGCGACGGAACATCCTGCGCAATGAACATCACTTCCCGTTGGTATTTCCCCGTTCGCACAATTTGAGAGGTCACTACCTTGCCGACATTATCAAGCACCGCGTAGTCGGCTTCGTCTGCCTTCGGCAAGGCGACTTTCACGATATCGGTGCGATCCCAGGAGAGAGGATTAAAGACGACGACGGGGATGCCTGCACGAATGTTTGATGTATTGACGTGCTGAGCCAGCTGTTGGAGCGAGCCCATCAGCTCAAACGTCCCGATTTCCTGGGCTTCTTTGTGAGTTTCTGTCGCATCGATGTAGACTTCGCGAATGCTGGAACCCGGAAGAATGTCATGGAACTGATTGAACATCACCTTCTTCCACGCCTCTTCAAGGGCGCTACTGTTGTAGGGTCGACCTGACAGCGAAGCGAAGGTGGAGAATTTTTCTGCATTCGTCAGCAGCACCTCGTTTCCGCGGTTGTACTTCTTCATGTTCGCCTGCGTGGTAAAGGTCCCCTGATGATACTCAAGGTACAGTTCATCCTTCCACACGGGGATCTTGCTTAGGTCGTGCTCTTTGATCCATTGCAGGTATTTTGTGGAGTTCCCAAATTCAATCGTCGGGAAAATGTCGAGTTTCTTGAAA
>JBGPAN010000448.1:0-4048 GCA_041480785.1 Bacteroidota bacterium
CAATGGCAAGAGGTTTGCCGTCACGCACCTTTTGAGCCGCAGGTATGATGACGTTTTCTTCCATCTTGATGTGCTTGAGCATGCCGACGCGGAACTCACCGTAAGCAGCCATGTCATACTTCGAACCGTCGACCGCGGCACGATTCAATAGCTTCTCGAGCCTTCTGTGATCTCCGACAAAGAACTTATAGAGTGGTCCGTTCATGATCTTTCATGGTGAGGTGATGGAAGAAGATTCAACCTGTCGCGCTCGCCACCATCGCATGTTCAATGTAACGGAGCGAAAGCATACAGTCAAGACAAGAGCTTTTCAGTGTCAATCGCATATGCAGATCTTCTGCGCCAAAGGATTCCGCATGCTCCATCTGTTGCTTGTAGACGTACATCGAGTTATTTTTGACACAAAGCACATATCTTCACCTCTGGAACGTGATGAATGAGGGGATGATCGTTGTCAGGCAGAAATGATAAAGAGGCATCGCGATGAACAGCACGATTGCGGGAGCAATATTAGCCGGCGGAAAGAGTTCACGCATGGGTACGAACAAAGCTCTTCTGCAGCTCGATGGTCGTCCACTCGTGGCACACATCGCTTCGACCCTTCAGGAGATTTTCGAGCGGGTCATCCTGGTGACGAATGACCCTTCTGCATATGGATTTCTGGGCTTGGAAGCCTTTGGAGATATCTATCAGGAATGCGGTCCGCTCGGCGGGATACACTCGGCATTAGTCAATGCAGGAAGTGCAGACATATTTGTTACTGCCTGCGATACTCCGTTTGTCACGAGAGACCTCGTGAGATATATTGTCGGACTTGATTCAAACGCGCCCGCAAGAATTCCGTCGCTCAATCAACAACTCCATCC
Organism: Bacteroidota bacterium; assembly: GCA_041480785.1. Classification (GTDB taxonomy): domain Bacteria; phylum Bacteroidota; class Ignavibacteria; order UBA10030; family UBA10030; genus UBA9647. The sequence goes on from JBGPAN010000448.1 coordinate 867, forward strand.
TCTCTGCGGCCTCTACACACACAACTGTTTGCCGGCCATCGTCGACCGACTTGAATCTCGCCGCTTGCGGGTTCTTGATTTCGTTGAGAGTATACAGGCTGCAGTGATGCCGATTTCTCCCGATCTCCCCTTCTATCGTGAGAACCTCTTCAGTAATTTCAATGCGCCTGAAGACTATTCCCGCCACGAGAATAATTCCTGAGCGACAAGCCTCAGGAAACGATCAGTACGATATCCAGTTTCGACTTTCCTTTTTCAGAAGGATAATGTGTTTCTCTGCGATCGCTGCCTTGAGCAAGCTGGCGATGAAGCCGACGAACGCCAGCTTCCGGAGGATGGGCAGCGCAAGCCAGGCGGCCGCGAGATGACGTCCAAGACTCACCACTTCACCCCAGACTTTCGGAACATACCTGAGTTGCGGTTTGCCGAGAACGACCGAATGGATGTTGTCTGCGACAAGTCTCCCCTGCTGCAGAGCAAACTGAGCTGCTGCCGGAACTGGGTTCCTCGTCTCGGGATTGATGGCCAGCGCGTTGTCACCGATCGCGTAGACTGAAGGTTGGGTCGCAGATTGAAGATACTCATTGACGACAATGCGTCCTGATCGCCCGATCGAAAAACCGCTCTCTTTTGCGACATCAGCGATCCGTATCCCGCCGGTCCAGATCAGTGTCCCCACGTGAAGTACTTCGCCGGTGGAGAGCGTCACTCCGGCCGATGAAACCTCCACCACTCGTGTACGTGGAAGAAGGCGAACACCCTTATCGATGAGCCGCTTCCTGACTTGTTCACGCAGCTCTGCGGCAGACGCCGGGAGAATATCATCTTCGGCCTCCACGACGATTACTTCCGGATCGTTCGCTGAAAGATGATAGTCTCTCACGCTTTGAGAAATGTGGCCGACCAATTCCCCCGCAAGTTCAATGCCCGACAACCCTCCTCCTCCAATTACAAATCGAAGCAGCCGTTTCCGGGCGGTCGGGTCCAGCTCTGAGGACGCTTTCGCGCACATCACCGAAATGTGCTGGTAAATCTTCTCAGCGTCAGAGGCACTCTGAAGAGTCAGCGCATACTGCTCAAGGCCAGTGATGTTGTGGAAGTTGGTCTGGCTTCCGAGAGCGACGAGGAGGAATTGAAAGGGGAACGGCTGGTCTCCGATGAGGATTGTTTTCTCGCGGAGATCGATTGCGGTGGCAGATCCAAGATGGAAGACAATTCTTTGGTTGCGGATAATTCGTCCGATATCGATCGTCACTCCGCGTTTGTGTACAGCTGCTTCGTGGAGCTGGGTCTTGAGCGTATGGAAAGGATACTTGTCTATCAGATGAATCTTATATTGAGGCAAACGGCGAAACAATCTGGCCAGCCTTAACGCCGCTGTGATTCCGCCGTACCCGGCGCCGATAACGACAATGTTTTTCGTATCACTCTTCGATTGGATCACAATTATCTTATCACATCACTTACTCGACCGGTGGTTACTATCTCGCTATAGACTATGGTGAGAAGAACTTCCTGCTACTCCTATTAAACTCGTGCGAAAGCTGGCGAGTTCCCCCGACAAGAATGGGCAAGTCCCAATCAGTGGACTCGCTCAGGCTAGGGGCAAGAAGACGCTTCGTACCAGCGCGGATTGGCTATTCGATGAGAATGGCAGTCAGATCTCACACAACGACTCAACTGCTAAGACTTTCAGGGAGTCTGAACGGAGAGCTTGTGCTTACCGGAAGGGGCTAGCACAACGAATCTGCCTTCTGCCCTCAACACAGGAAGGTCGAAAGAGAAGTCATCGAGCAAAAGACTTTTCGGGAGCGAATCGAACGTCACCAAACAACGAGACGGAGAGTCATAAACGAGTTCAAGTCCTGTGCTCGTTTTCCGACATTCGATGAGTTCACCTGCGATGTCTACAAGGCGAAGAGATCGCTGATCTGAGTTGGGAGGTCCATTTTTCTCCGCGAAGGAAAGTTGATGCGTCCCTGCGGGCAGAATGATGCCGTCGTCTCGATAGCAAAGCCACGGCTTTCCGTCCAAGATCGGAGAGAGACCCTTCGTTCCCAAGTCCAGCGTGACAGTCGCTGGCGAGCTGACCTCCCACCCACCTGCGTTTTTTCTTGTCGTCGATCCGCCAGCCATCGCGCCCGGGATAAGCGGCCAGTCGTGTTCAAACACTGATGACTCGCAATAGAAACAGACACGGCCGTTGCGCTCGGCGGCTGCCTGAACTTGCTGCAACAGCTCCGTGCCAGTTGCTTGCTCAGAGGGAAATCCACGTTGACCCAGGGGATGAATAGGCACGACATTGATATCGATCATCGAACTGCGCTCGGGAATCAGAGAAGCAAGTGTCTCGCGCAGGCGGCGATATCTGATGGGCGGCTCGGCCCATTCCATGTATGGATCTTCGACATTCAGTGTAATGTTGAATTCCTTCAACAGAGCCAACGTCGCGTTGAGATCAAAACCGAGCAGATGATCAAATTCAGGATGCAGAGTATTGTCGACTATAGTGTGAATCAATTCCCAGTCTCTTTTCCACCTTTTTTCCAGATCAACGATAAACTCCACGACCCGGCGAAGCAGACGGTTGTTGACGACCTTCCGGTAATTGTAAAACTTCTCTAACCCAATAGAATCGCGCTTCCAAAAATGAGCAGAGTTCGGGTTTTCAAGCTCAAGAGGGTCAAACCCACCCACCTTGGCGAATTCTGTCCGCATAGGGGTCCCGAAACTCGTGAAGTAGTCTGGTCTCGATGGTCCTTCCAGCGCTTCCCCGCCTGCTCCTGTGATGGTAAACTCGGCGATGTCGACACCATCCCAATCCAGTTCCATCTGTACTGACAATTCGTTGAGTGCAGCGTTCATGCAGTCGGGATTCTGAAGGTCCATGAGATAGAGCCAATCCAGCTTCGCATCCTGGAGGAGTGCATTCTTTTGCCTCCACTCCGGATGCTGACTCCAAAATCCCTGTCCCACATGTGGCCACTCGAGCCAGGCGTAGACGAGAATTCCATTTTTATGAGCCGCATCGATCAGCCTCCTGTAATCGTACGGAGGCGCGCTGTTGTGGTACCACGCCGCAACGTGCACGGCACGAATTCCCCACTGCCGCCACTGTGCTGCCAGTGTCTCGATCGATATGCCGAAGCGATATCCCGGATCGAAATAGGCATCGACTGCCC
>JBGPAN010000449.1:0-4046 GCA_041480785.1 Bacteroidota bacterium
CACGGGACAAGCCCCAATCAAAAAGCGATCGGGGTAAATCGGTGGGCCCGTCCGCCAATCTTGGCCCGAGGAGGCCGGGCGGAGATTCTTTGTTTTATTCAGGAATTCTTCAATCACGCCCCATCTTCTACCTAAGAAACTCGCAGAAGAACTCTGCCATTTGCCTTTCAGGCTGAACTGGAGTAGCTTTGTGCTGTTATTTGTTCCTGCCAACGCACCGATGATGTTTTCATGGGAGCTGCTGTCTTCCTACTGAGAGGAAGTCGTCATGATCGGGACGACCGTCTCACACTATAAGATCCTTGAGAAACTTGGCGGTGGAGGGATGGGTGTAGTCTACAAAGCCCAGGACCTTAAGCTCGACCGCCACGTCGCTCTCAAGTTCCTTCCTCCTGAACTGACCCTCGACCCGGAAGCCAAAGAGCGATTCGTCCATGAGGCCAAGGCTGCCTCTGCTCTCGACCATAACAACATCTGCACTGTGCATGAGATTGCCGAAACAGACGAAGGGCAGATCTTCATTGTCATGGCCTGTTACGAAGGAGAGACACTCAAGAAAAAGATCGAAAGGGGCCAACTGAAAATTGAAGAGGCCACCGACCTTGCCATCCAGATCGCGCAGGGACTTTCAGAAGCGCATGCACATGGTATCGTGCATCGCGATGTCAAGCCTGCCAACATCTTGATCACGAAGAGCGGCGTGGCGAAGATCGTGGACTTTGGTTTGGCGAAACTGAGTGGTCGTACAAAGCTCACCAAGACGGGCAGCACGCTGGGAACGGTAGCGTATATGTCCCCGGAGCAGCTTCAGGGCAGCGAAGCCGACGCTCGGGCGGACATTTTCTCCCTTGGCGTTGTCTTGTATGAGATGCTGACAGGGAAGACTCCGTTTCGTGGTGATCATGAAGCGGCGTTGATGTACTCGATCGTCAACCAGGAACCGGAACCATTGCAGAACCTTGTGCCGGATGTCCCGGCTGAGCTCATTCACGTTGTTAGCCGCGCATTGGAGAAGTCTCCCGCCGATCGCTACAAGACGATGGATGACCTCTTGATTGATCTCAGGAGACTGCGAAGGGAGACTTCAAAAGTCTCGATGCCTACCTTCAGGCAAATTGCACAACACGGCTTCACATGGAAGTACGCGGCCTTCATCGGGCTCTCCGTCATCATCATTGGAGTGGTGGTTGTTGTCTTCATTCTTCCTTCATCCAGAAAGATGCCACAGCTGAATCCTGACGCGAAAATGCACACTGTAAAAATGCCAGTGACTAACACCGGCTATCCCTGCCTCTCTTCGGATGGCAATTGGATAGCGGTTTCTGGTACAGATGCAAATGGCAAAGGCGACGTGTATTTCATGAATGCCTCAGGGGGTGATGTGCGCCGTATTACTGACGATTCTTGCAGCTATGGCTATGTGGGAGAAATCTCGCGTGATGGAGCATGGATAGCTTGTCACCGCTTTAACAAAGGCAAATCGGAAATCGCGATTATTCCGTCACAAGGGGGTAAAACCCAAGCCGTTTGCGCCGGAATGTCCCCAATATGGACCACTGACAATCAAAGGCTCTTGTATGTCATAGGCCCGGCTTTAGGAATTCCGACTAAGTCCGGGAAGAACGAGGTCTGGTCGATCAGGCGAGAAGGGACTGATAGTCGTCTCGAATTCATCGACCCTAGTATCAGTGGAGGCATGTTCTCGGTGTCGTTGTCTCCTGACGGCAAGTCTGTCGCTTGGATCAAGACGTTTACTGATTTTTCCAACGATATCATCACACACAACCTTGAAACCGGCAAAGAATCTCAGATCACATTTACCAAGTCGGTCATGGACGAGGTGTTCTGGACGAACGATAACTTTATCATCTATTCTTCCAATCGAAGTGGTAACTTTGACCTCTGGATGTGCCCGGCAGATGGGGGAGAGTCTATACAAATCACCCGAAGCACGCAGGCGAAGCTCCGTGGTCAACTTTCGGCTGACGGTAGAAAGCTCCTTTACTATGAGTTTCAGCAAGTCGGTAACACCAGAATAATGAACCTGGAGAGTGGAAAAGTCTCGGCAATCACGTCGGATGATCTAAACAGAGCAGGGCTTAGCATATCCCCTGACAATCAACGCCTGGCTTTCATCCCCATAAACGCTTATCCAAGTATACTCACGTGGTATGGAATCCAAGTGATAGACCGCAGGAGAGTAGAATCCCCTTGGGATCTCGTTCGCGACGTAAGAATGGGGTGGTACACCATGTGGTCTCCGGATGGACGATGGATCGCGTTCATAGGACGCCCGAACTCAGTCGATGAAGCATCGAGGATCTGCGTTGTCTCTCCATCCAGCCCTGCCAGTTTCAGGGTGATAGGGAAAGCTGAGCAGGATCCGCCGGCGTATACAAGGGGCATAACTATTAGATGGTTGGATGAGCATACCCTTGAGTGGTTCACACCGAAGCAGATGAAAACCTGGATGTCTTCGATCGAAGACCCAAATCCTCAGCAATTCTATGATGATTCTACGCTAGCATATCCCATACAAGATGGGAGGTACATCCTCTTCCGGGACTATCGTCGTGGTCGGGAGGGGTGGTGGATCGACATGTCGCCAGCAGTCACCAAAGGTAGTGGTCGGATAACGAAAAAGATCCTCGGTCCACTAAACGTGAGTATTGCCCCGGACGGTCGGTTTCTATTATATAGAACCAGTAATGGCGAACTGCAGAAAGTTACGCTGCCGGACGGAAAGGCTCAGCGCCTGCCATTTCGCATTCAGAACATATTTCAACCCTTTGGCAAAGATGATATCGGTGTGATAACGGTCGATGGAAAGGAGCTTGCATATATTGAACACGTGACAACCGGGAAAGTTGTGCTTGTGGAAAATCCGTTTGTGTGGAAATGATCGGCCAGACAATATTTCACTGCACGATTCTTGAAAAACTTGGTGGCTCCAGGGGGGACGAGTCGAGATATGTCCCCTGCATCCTGCTGCAGTGGCAAGGCGCGGGAGTGCAAGGATCAGGTGCAGGGTCGTCTGTTTCATTGCTCCACCTCCATCTGCTGAACAGTTCAATGTCGAGAGCGTTAAATCCCGTACTCAGATATATAAGGAGAGCGACTATTTCTGGCAGGCTCAACGTGAAGCGGATCATGCGGGACCGCAGGATGAACGCGGCAATGCGGATCGTGAACCTCTCTCTTGCCGCCATCCTGTTGTGCCCGTCCCTGGTTCACTCTCAGGACGGCACAGGACCGAGGAGTCGCGCTGACGTCATCGGACACATCAACATCTATGAGTCGCCATCAGAGTACTGCGCCTGGCCCTCGATTGCCAGGACATTGGGTGGCGATCTCGTCGTGCTGTTCACGAGAACGGAGGAGCACTTGGGACCGGACGGCGCGATCCTTCTCAGTCGATCAACCGACAACGGAAAGACATGGCTCCAACCGGTCGTCGTCCTCGATTCTCCCATCGATGACCGCGAATCGGGGATCACGACTCTTCGTGACGGACGGATCGTGGGTCACTTCTGGTCAACGTTCCATACAAGAGAGTCCTACGAAAGTCTCGCGCCGAACTCCTATGGGCGCGATCTGCTCGACCGCTGGATCGCGATTGTCGGGCGGCCAGGATACCGGGATGGAATGAGGAACTCCGGAGCCTTGACGGCAGTCTCGGGTGACGGCGGACGGACATGGTCGAAACTGACCCGGGGACACGACTCAGTTCACGGCGGGATCGAGCTGGCGACCGGGAGTCTCCTTCTTGCCTCGTATCGCGAAAGCCGGGACAGCATCACCGTCCACACGGCCGACTCGGCGTCCGGCACCTGGCGTCACCTGGCGACGATCGTATCCCCACACCCCGAGAGCCTGAGTTTGTGTGAGCCGCACATGCTGCAGCTCAAGACCGGACGAGTGATCATGATGATCCGCGCGGTCACGCACCCCTACAATGACCGAGATCCGCGGTGTGTATTGTGGGAATCATACTCGGACGACAACGGGAAGACGTGGGTGGCCCCCTTTGCCACATCGCTCTGGGG
>JBGPAN010000450.1:0-4008 GCA_041480785.1 Bacteroidota bacterium
GGCTCTTTTCAGAGGGTGGCCAGGCTTTGTTCAATCTGATAGAAAACCTTGGCAAACCGGTTATCGCTGCAGTGAATGGCTACGCACTCGGCGGCGGAGCTGAGCTTGCATTGGCCTGCCATATACGAATCGCATCTGACAACGCGAAGTTCGGCCAACCCGAAGTAAACCTCGGCGTCATTCCGGGATACGGAGGAACTCAACGCCTCGCCCGACTCGTTGGAAAGGGAAGAGCGATGGAAATGATCCTTACCGGTGAACAGGTAGACGCGCACGAAGCTCTTCGCATCGGTCTCGTGAACAACGTGGTGTCGCTCCCGGAGCTCATGAAATCCGCCGAATCAATCGCCCAGAAGATCATCGGCAAGGGGCAAGTGGCCGTGAGGCTCGCTCTCTTGGCGGTCAACGCGACGCAGGAAGTCTCATTGGCTTCAGGTCAGATGTTCGAGGCCGAGTTGTTTGGGCGCTGTTGCGCTTCAGAGGATTTCAAAGAGGGGACCTCGGCATTTCTTGAAAAGAGAAAGCCGGCATTCAAGAACAGGTGAAGTAATCTGGAGAAACCATAACAAATTGTGTAGAGTATATCGATAACAGCATAGACAGAAGGCATATGACTCAGAACAAAAACGCGGCTGCTGACCAATCGAAGGTGATGGACAAAATTGTTTCCCTCGCGAAACGCAGAGGTTTCGTTTTCCAGTCCAGCGAGATTTACGGAGGACTGAACGGGTGTTGGGATTACGGACCGCTTGGAGTGGAAATGCTCAACAACCTGAAGCAGCAATGGTGGAAGAGCATGACGTACCGGGAGAACATTGAGGGCGTGGATGCCAGCATCCTTATGCACCCTCGGGTTTGGGAGGCGTCTGGTCACGTCGAGAACTTCACGGATCCCATGGTCGACTGCAAGAGCTGCAAGGCACGATATCGCCTGGACGTACTGTTCGACGAACTCTCGATCAAGAGAAAGAAAGAAACGCTGCGTGAACTGGAGCCCGGGAAATTTGAAGGGCAGCTCAAGGATGAGGTCGTCATTGAAGAGTTCGCCAAGCGAACAGCCACGGATGCCGATTCGGCAAAGATCGTAGCATTTCTTCCATGTCCGAACTGCGGCAACAAAGGCACGTTCACGGATGCTCGCAAATTCAACCTGATGTTCAAGACGTTTGTCGGACCTGTGGAAGATTCGTCGGCCGTCGTCTACCTGCGTCCGGAGACAGCCCAAGGAATCTTTGTGAATTTCTTAAACGTGCAATCTGCCGGCCGACAAAAAATCCCGTTTGGAATTGCGCAGATCGGAAAAGCGTTCAGGAATGAAATCAATACAAAGAACTTTCTTTTCCGAACGAGAGAATTCGAGCAGATGGAAATGCAGTTCTTCGTCAAGCCCGGCACCGACGACGAGTATTTCGAGTATTGGCGCGCCGAGAGAATGAAGTGGTTTGTGGATCTGGGCATGCAGAGGGAGAAACTCCAGTGGCACCAACATCCCAAGGACAAGCTTGCACACTATGCCAAGGATGCATACGACATCGAATATCTATTTCCGTTTGGCTGGGGGGAGATCGAGGGTATCCACAACCGCACAGACTACGACCTTTCGCGTCACGAGCAATTCTCAGGTAAGAGCCTGAAGTATTTTGATGAGGCGACGAAGGAGAAATTCACTCCCTATGTTATTGAGACTTCAGCCGGTGCCAGCCGGTCGTTCATGGCGTTTCTGGTGAACGCGTACGACGAAGAGCAGGCACCAACTGCAGAGGGGACCACGGAAATGCGGGTGGTGCTGAGACTTCACCCGAAGCTGGCTCCGACCAAGGCCGCGCTTTTTCCGCTGGTCAACCGCGACGGCATGCCGGAAATGGCCCGCAAGATCGAAGCTGATTTGAGGCAGCACTTCCGAGTTTTTTACGACGACAGCGGAGCTGTTGGGCGGAGGTACAGGAGGCAGGACGAAGCCGGCACGCCATATTGTGTGACAGTCGATTCCCAGAGCCTTGAGGATCAAACGGTCACGATTCGCGAACGTGATTCGATGAAACAGGATCGGGTCGCCGCGTCCAATGTCCGCTCATACATCGCAGAGAGGTTGATGTAGCTTGCCGAAAGAAGAGCTCAAAACGGAATCATATCGCCGTATTCGGCTGCTGCAGTGGAGTGTGACACTTCTGTTGATTGTGCTTGCTTCTTCGGATGTTCAGGCACAATGGATTCAAGATGCCTCCATCGATGCCCGTATGCAGCGGGGCATCGACGAGATCTACAACATCGAGTTCGCCAAGGCGGATAAGGAATTCGAGGAGGTGATCCGCCTCATGCCCGATCACCCCGCCGGATACTTTTTCCAGGCAATGACGCAGTGGTGGCGCATCCTGAGCAACTTTGAGGACGAATCGCACGACAAGGAGTTTCTTACTTCGCTCGATAAGGTTGTCAGCATGTGTGAAAAACGGCTGGACGAGGACGAAAACGATGTAACAGCCCTGTTCTACAAGGGTGGGGCGGTGGGTTTCCAGGGTAGACTTCGGGCGAACCGAGGTTCCTGGCTGTCTGCAGCGAACGATGGTTTGGTCGCTCTCCCCGCGATCCGTAGGGCCTTCAAGCTCGATCCCACAAACTGTGACGTGCTGTTGGGGATGGGGATCTACAACTACTACGCCGAGGTCGTTCCGGGGCAATACCCAATCATCAAACCGGTCATGATCTTTCTTCCGAGCGGTGACAAGAAGAAGGGATTAGAGCAACTCGAGACAGCGGCACAAAAGGCCCGCTATGCCAAAGTTGAAGCGATGTATTTCTTGTTGCAGACGTACTTTACGTATGAACGTCAGTTTGTTCGGGCGCTCGACATTGCGCAGCAGCTCCATAACAAGTATCCTCGGAACCCGCTGTTCCACAGGATGTACGGCAGATGTTATGTGAGTCTCGGATATTGGGCTGAGGCATTCAGAGTGTTTTCCGAGGTCGAAGAGAAATATCGCACTCATCAGGCGGGATACGACGCCTACGACGGTCGGGAAGCCTACTACTACATCGGTCGCCATCATTTTCTCGCAGGACGATTTGAGGAATCACTTCAGAACCTGCTCCGTTGTGACGAGATTTGCCGGCGGGTTGACAAGAACAACGCATCAGGATTCATGTCGATGGCAAACCTCATGATCGGGATGGTGTATGACGTTCAGAAGAAGCGAGGTTCTGCCTTGGCACAGTATCAGAAAGTGCTGGAGATGAAAGAGTACGAGAGCACACACAAGGAAGCCCGCCGGTATACGGAAAAACCCTACACGAGGGCCCAATGACAGGTCAGGTGTTTTTGTTCGGTCTCGCGGCCGCTGCCGCAGAGGTTCTTGGGGGAAGCCTAATCTACTTGAGGAAATCATGGCCTCGGCGCGTGCAGGAAACGCTTCTCGCACTCGGAGCCGGCTTCATCCTCGCCCTCGTTTTCCTGAAGCTCATTCCTTCGAGCATTCGCGCTATCGGAGATTCCGCGATGCTTTATTGCGTCCTTGGGTTCGCCACCATCCATTTTTTCGAACACACCATCGTTGGTCACTTGCACTTTGGCGAGGAAACGCACAGCGATGCCATGGTCGCGAAAGGGGCGAGCCTTTCCGCTTTCACCGGCCTATTCATCCACGCCTTCTTCGATGGGTTCACAATCTCGATCGGATTTCAGTTTGATTTTCTCGTCGGTGTTCTCATCTTCTTCGCTGTTTTGCTTCATAAGTTCCCGGAAGGTCTGACCATCGGCTCCATAGTTGTTGCGGCCGGCTATCCCAGGAAAGTTGTCCTCATGTCAACGATAGGCCTCGCTGTGGCGACCCTGATCGGTGTTTGCACGTTGTTTGTGTTCCGAAATCTGAATGCTGACGTGGTGGGTGCGGGTTTTGCGTTTTCTGCTGGAGTTGCCGTCTATGTCGGTGCGAGCGATCTGATTCCCGAGATCAACAAGTCAAAAGATCGGATTCCTCCCCTTGTTGTTTTCGCGGGGATGATCATGTTCTA
>JBGPAN010000451.1:0-3971 GCA_041480785.1 Bacteroidota bacterium
CCCGACGGAACCGTTGCTCATGAGCGTCATCCCCCTCGACGCATCGCTCCATGGACCCGGATTGACTTCACATCTGCAGTGGGAATTCGAGCAATACTACCCGGACGTTCCGATCAAGGACTATGTTGTCAGCGCCTATCCTGTTCCGGGACCCAGCAAAGGAGTCAAGCAGGCGTTTCTCGTCGGCGTGCAACGAGGGACGATAGCTTTCCTCAAACGAGCGGCTGCCGAATTGCGGCTCCAAGTCTATTTGATCGATATTGACCATTTCAGCGTGGAAAAGACACTTCGGCATTGCCACCCGGAGTTCCTGAAAGACGATATCCTCCTCATCGGTGTTCGGGGAAACGGAATTGACGCGAGCATGGTGTCCCAGGGTCAGTATGTCGATTACCGCGCGTTCACAGTGCACCATTCCGACGATCTGAAGAAAGCGATTTCGGAATACCGGCAATACCTCGAGCAGAAAGATGGCATGGAAGCGTTCAGCAAGATCGTCCTCTACGGCTTCGATGTGACTGCACAGACGGTCAACCAGATACAACGGGAGACTGGCATCTCGACGATGGCGCTTGATGCGATGAGCAATCTGACGCCTTCGAAGAGAATCTACGAAGCGTATATCAAAGACAGTTCGCGCTTTTCTGCAGCGATTGGATTGGCGTTGCGAACTCAATGAGAATTATTGCGGGACAGCATCGCGGGCGAAATCTTGTTACTGTCCGCGATCATTCGGTACGACCGACAACCGACCGAGCGAAACAAACGATTTTCGACATCCTTTCGAACCGGCTGGACTTCGATGGAATCGAAGTCCTCGATCTCTTTGCGGGGAGTGGAAGCTTGGGGCTTGAGGCCATCAGCCGCGGCGCACGGCAGGTGACCTTCGTCGACAAATCTCAGCAATCACTGCAGGCGCTTGAGACGAATGTCAGGACGCTCGGCTGTTCCGAACAGTGTACCTCATACTCTGCTGACGTTTTCTGGTATCTCAAGAATGCACACCGCTCATTCGACCTGGTGTTCGTCGACCCTCCCTATCGTCTGGAACGGATCATAGATTTGCCTGCAGAACTGTATTCGTCTGAGGCGCTCAGAGAAGGAACGTTTGTTGTCATGGAACACAGCAAAGAGAGCCCGGTCGAACCTTCTGAATCCATGTTCGAGATCACCCGCAAACTATTCGGACAGACCACCGTTCTCGTTCTGAGAACAAAACAGAAAGAACTGACTCGGACACCATCGCTCAAGCTTGAAGGATAAGACATGAGAACCGCCATCTATCCAGGGACCTTCGACCCGATTACGAACGGTCATATTGACATCATCCAACGGGCGCTGAAACTCTTTGACAAGGTTATCATTACGGTGGCCCGGAACTCTGCGAAGGATCCGTTGTTCTCAGAATAGGAGCGTCTCGTCATGATCAAAGAGGCGGTACGCGATCTCAAGGGAGTTGAAGTCGACACGTTTGACGGTTTACTCGTGAGTTACGCACGCAGAAAGAAAGCAACTGCTTTCGTCCGGGGCCTTCGGGCCATATCAGATTTCGAGTACGAACTTCAGATGGCGCTGATGAACCGCAAACTGAACGAGGATCTGGTGACGGTGTTCTTGATGCCGAACGAGAAATACACATACCTGAACTCCAGCATCGTCCGTGAAATCGCCAGTCACGGTGGAAACGTCAGCAAGTTTGTTCCTCCGCATGTGCTGAAGGAGTTGAAGAAGAAGTTCTCTTACAAGAAGAAATAATCCATCGTTTCAGTTAAGGCCCAGGAGGATTGCAGAGGAAACATGCCGACGTACGATTACCAATGCAAGGAATGCGGGCACACCTTCGAGGAGTTTCAGTCTATGTCTTCTGATTTCCTCACCGTGTGCCCGTCATGCGGAAAACCCGCCCTCAAGCGCTTGATGGCAAGCGGGGTTGGGATGATTTTCAAGGGCAGTGGCTTTTATTCAACAGATTACAGGAAGACAGATTCATCGAGTAATACCTCGTCGACTTCCAACTCCGGTTCTGCGAAACAAGAGACGAAATCTCCTCCCCCCTCGAAGACTGATTCATCTCCATCCGACTCCAAACCCGATTCATCTCAATCCGGCTCCAAACCTGATTCATCACCACCCGGCTCCAAACCCGATTCATCCAAGTAGAAACGGTTGATTCAAAAGCCCCGTCGGTGTGTCAGGGTCCATACCCTGACACACTTTTCCTTCATTATTGCCAGGGAAGTGTCACGAAATGGTTCGCGACGCCCCAGAAGATCAGAGCTCTGATTCTTATTGCCGCTTTCTTTTGGAAAGAAAGCGGCAGAAAGAAACTTGTCCCGAAATTAAACGCCCGCGTCAGAGCCTCCACCGCACATCCCGTAATGTCGCCCCAACTGAGGGGTAGAGGCATCATCGACCCGACCACTATCTGGGGCGACATTAAACGCACCTTCAGTCCCTCCATCGCACCAGCCGAAATTTCGGGCCACCCTATTCTACACGCTGGTTCAATTTCCCAAGCTCGCGAAATCGTCGGCGGTGCGGGTTGGAAGCTCTACCGTGCGTTTAATATCGGTGCGGGTACACTATGCTCGATAATTCGCACACAGTTTACGCACCGATATTACGGTATGCGGGTGGGGGGCTCTACACGTGCGTTTCCCCGCCCGACCGCCTGGCGATCAGGCGGGCGGGGATTTCGCCGTCCTTTTCTGGTTACTCTTTTGGACGACAGACTGTGTAACAACCGGTCAACCTGAGTTCTTTGAAGCTATATAGTGCGTGCTACACCGTTGCCAGAGTTCGAAGCAATGTTGGCACGCCAAGGATGTTGACAACTCGGCGAATGTTGTAGGCCAAGACACTAAGATTGATCTCTGCTCGAACCTTTGGAAGGCCTCGCAGCAGAAAGTATCCTTGATGCCAACCGTGTTTGATGATACCGAAAGGATGCTCACTGAGGCACTGTCGTTCTTTGAGTTTGTCCGGGCTCTCAGAGAGTCGCGCTCGTAATCGCTGCATGAGCTCATCGTGCTGCGTGCGATGAATGTGCCGCCCTTGTTTGTTGATGGTGCACTGTGGTTTCACCGGGCAGTCTCGGCACACAGGCGTAACATAGACCGTCTTCCACTGCTTCTGCACCCAGGCGGTATACTGGCGATGGAGCTCATGTTGCTGGGGGCAGACGCAACAGTCTCGTTCTTTGTCATATCGGAACTTTGCGTGGTAATACTCGGGTGCTGGTACATTCGAGCGCCGTTGTTCGGTTGGTTGCGTCAGTGGCACGTAGACGGTGATGCCAGCTTGCTCACACGCGTACACCTCCGTGCCTGTTGCATAGCCTTTATCAGCAACGACCGTGAGAGTATCAACTCCTAAGGCTTCTTTCGCACGCTGTGCCATTGGGGCTAGCTGATAGCGGTCGTTGATGTCGTTCGTCACCTCGCAGGCAACGATCAGCTTATGCTTGGAGTCTACAGCAGTCTGGACATTGTAGCCGACATCAGCTTTACCGTTGCCAACCATCAGGCGGCTGTCAGGATCAGTCTGAGAGACTTGAGTGGTCCCCGTAGAATCAAGGTCTTCCAGCAACGCCTCATACTGCTTCATCCGTTGCTGCAAGGAAGCGATCTTCTCTTGAACCTTGGTGGGTCGTGGACGATCTTGTTGATCGTTGGTCTCGAGCAGTGTCATATACTCTTCGATTGTAGCGTCAATGCGTCGAATGCGTTCGCGGAGTCTCACTTTTGTCCAATTGCGTTTTTTGCTGTTTGACGCTTTGAACTTGCTGCCATCGATAGCGACGAGGGCGGCACCGAAGCCATCCAACTCCTGGCAGAGCATCACAAACTGCCGCGTCACCGCCTGCAAGGCTGTCCGGTTGTCCTTGCGGAAGTCGCTGATGGTCTTGTGATCCGGGTGCAGGTTGTGTAGCAGCCACCGTACTTCCAGGTTGCGGGCTGTCTCCTGTTCCA
>JBGPAN010000452.1:0-3963 GCA_041480785.1 Bacteroidota bacterium
AACGCCGCATATCCTTGCCGCAATTTCATTGGAGCCCACGGCAAAGATGTGGCGCCCTTGCCGCGTGTACTTCAGCATGATACCGACGATGACCGCGAGAAGAATCATCAACCACACTCCCGGCGGGAGGAGCATCCACGATTGTTCGTCGGTAAGCGTATTCAGAAGTTTCGTGAGCCATGTTCCCGGCGTCACGATCATCTGCTCACCTGCCAAACCTTTTGCCGCACCCCGCAGAGCACCCCACATGCCGAGAGTCACGATGAACGGAGCCAATCTGAGTTGGGTGATGAGGAGGCCGATCATGGAACCGCAGATCATGCCAGCCAGAACACCGCCCATGGCAGCAACAAGAGGAGACGCACCGCTGTTCAGAAGAAGCGCGACGATGACCGTTGTAAGGGCAATGACGGAACCGACGGACAGATCAATGCCGCCGCTGATGATGACCATCGTCATGCCAATAGCTGCGGTCCCCACAACGGCAGTCTGGAGAAGCATCAATTGAAAGTTGCTGGCAGTGGCGAACTTACCGGGTGTGAGGATCGCGAACAATGCGAACACGAACACCAGGCCAACCACAGGGCCAAGCTGTTTGAGCCAGGATTTCATTCGATCAGAGTGGCAAGAGGTCCTATTTCTTCAGGCCCGCTTTGATTTCTTCAAGTCCGACACCGAGCGTCGCACGAGAGATTGCATCAAGTTCTTTCTCCGGTCCTTCAAGATGCATCGTCCTGCTGACGTGAGTACCGGTCTCGTTTGGTTTCAATGCCAGTGCAGGGGACGAAGTCTCAAGTTCATAGAAGCGACCGAGTTGTGCCGAGCCAGGCTTGGGGGGACCATCGTTGTAGCTGTTGACGGCATCGCCGCCAAACGGCTCTTTCTGGATCTCCCACATGGAATTGACGTAGCCGGTAGCCCCCTTGGGGAGCGTGAACTGAACAACCGTCAGCACCTTGTTCTGCGCATCGTAGCTGCCAAGCATGGATTTCGCTCGTCGCGGCGGTACGCCGATCTTGCTACGATAGTTGGCATCTGCGGCAAAATACATCACACCATTCTTTATCACCAACCGCTCCGGGGGCACTTTTCCAAAGTAAGCGTCATGTACCACGGGACCGAGTTTCGACTCGTCGCCTTTCATGAAAGGCACAACAATCGTGGTCGCATCCGCCGCATTGAACATGCCGAGGATCCAGATCGAGAGCAATCCGCTGTCTTTGATCCAGGCCTTCGTACCGATATTCTTGATGGAGTTTATCGATTCATAGGCGACGACCTTGACACCCGCCTTGACCGTCACACCGAGGTTCTTCTGTGCGCTCTTAGTGTCAAGCAGACGGATTTCTCGATTAACTTCGAGGTTGAACGTTGTCCCGGAATAGTTCGTCAATTCGATCAAGCGACGACAATGCACGCGATCCTGGGTCTTGCCAACGAGATCGAAGGGTTCCGTGTCGATGGTAGCCGGCGTGAACCAGTGATCAAGGTCAAATGGGTCCCCTTTTTTGAAGAACACCGAATACTGCCCTCCCTCAGGACCGATCCAGAACCGATCTTCACCGCCGTAGACGTTGATATGCTCCTTCTTCTCGCCCGATGAGATTAGATCACGATTAACCCAGCCGTAACTGATTCCTTGCGGACCACCTGCAGTGCTGGTCATGACCCGACATTGATATGCCGGTATCACCGCCACCTGGTTGAAGCCGGTTTTGTCCGACAAAACGATGACCTCCACATGTTTTCTAAGAAACGCTACATCATCCGTGAAATTGGGAGCCAGCGCCTTCAACTGCGCAAAAGCTGATTGTGTTACCATGATGACCACCATTGATACAAGAACTAGTTTTTTCATCGCTCCGTCTCCTTGTTTGCGTCGAGCCATCCAGCGAAACAATAGAAGGCTGCTCGTGTAATTCATCACTTATTGATTCCCAAGTAGTTTCTTGATTTCTGGAGTGTTGAGATTTTCCCGTGTGATCAATCGAACACCGGTGTCAATTGTTTTCGGTACTTCCTTCCCCTGAAGTTTGGCGACAAGCGTCTTCACACCTTGATATCCCATGAGAGTTGGATCCTTAGCGACCAACGCATCGATCTCGCCGCTCTGAAGGGCTTCGATGAGCGGAGGCGATGTGTCGAAACCTACAAATCGAATTCTGCCCGCCAGATTCATCTGGCGAAGAGCCAACAGCATTCCAAACGTCGAGGACTCGTTTGGACAGAAGACTCCGTTGGCTTCCTTGAGTTTGTCGACGATATTCATCGAAGCGGTTTTCGCCTCTCCGGCCGTGGCGCCAGAATAGCGATTGTCCACAGTGATCCGTATCCCATTGACCTTCCGTATCCCTTCAAGGAACCCCTCCTCGCGCTCCATTGTGCTTGCAGAGCCGACCTGATACCGCAAAAGCACGACGTTCCCCTTTCCAGCCAGCAACTTTGCGAGGTATTCGCCGCCGAGATTGCCCCCCCTCTTGTTGTCCGTTGCAACGAAGCTTACATAGTCCTTACCAGCCTCCCCTTTCAATCCGCTGTCAAAAATCACCACGGGAATCTTTTTCTGCATCGCCGAAGCAACGGGTCTTTGCAAAGCCGTGTTATCCAACGGTGCGAGAACGATGCCCGTGACGCCTTCCGTGACAAACTGCTCAACGATGGCGATTTGCTGCGCTCTGTCATTTTCCTTGAGCGGCCCCTTCCAGATGATCTCGACGCCCAGCTCTTTGCCCGCCTGTCTTGCTCCGGCCTCAACCGATTTCCAGAAGATGTGTGTTGTTCCCTTCGGGATGACAGCAATCTTCATCTTCGGCTGGGCAAGAGCAAAGCCTGTAATAATCCCCACAAGAAGAACCGCCACCGCTACGCGCTCTTTCATACGCCAACCCTCACATGTTTGGTAGAAGTCTGACTTCTTACCCGTTCTTTAGGCAGAAAACATCTTTCGCATCACAAACCACACATTGGCCGGTCGTTCGGCGAGACGCCGGACGTACCACGGAAACCAGAAACTCCCGTAACTGATGAGAACCCTGATGGAATAGCCTTCCTTGGCAAGTCTCAATTGCTCGTTTGACTGAATTCCAAAGAGAAGGTGAAACTCGTAATCCTTCTTCGAAAGCCCGAGCTGCGCAGCCTTGTCCTGAATGGCTTGAATGAGTTTCGTATCGTGCGTCCCCACGACAACCTTCGACCCGGTCTTCACATCCTGCATCAGCATTGTCGTGAGTTTGAAGAAGTTCGCATCAACAGCTGATTTCTTTTTGAAAGCAATCGAGTGCGGTTCCTTGTAGGCACCCTTCACGAAACGGATAGCAGGAGAATACGGCAACAGACCCTCGAGGTCCTTTTCTGTCCTGTAGAGATACGCCTGCAGACACAGTCCAATGTTCGGGAACTCCTTCCGCACTTTTTTGTAGATGTCCAGGGTCCGGTCCACGTACTGGCTCTGCTCCATGTCGACCCATACCATATTCCCGAATGCCTTCGCCTCTTTAACAATCGCGACGAGATTGTCGATGCAGGCTTTCTCGTTCAGGTCAAGCCCAAGATGAGTGAGCTTCACGGAGACGTGGGTGTCTAGCCCTCGTTGGTGAATCTGACGCAAGGCATCGATGTAGTCCTCTGCGTCTTTCCTCGCCTCGTTTTCGTCCGCGACATTTTCTCCGAGATGCGTGAGGACCGTGTTGGTCGAATGCGGCTTCAGCTGCTCCGCTGCTCTCAGGGCATCCATCAATTCTTCACCGGGCATGAAACGCGAAACAGCCCTACGAATGAATGTGTACCTCGGCAACGCCTGGCGGAGCTTTCGGTTCTCTGATATCCACAATAACGCGTTGCGAGACAGCCCCATCAAATCCCCTCTAACAAAGTGAATAACTCAAGTTGACCGCTTGTTGAAAAATGGCTAAAGCCCTTTGGGGAGTTAGTGGTTTTTCCATTCCCTGACCTGAAGGTCAGGGC
>JBGPAN010000453.1:0-3962 GCA_041480785.1 Bacteroidota bacterium
GGTTGCATCAACGCTAGACCGGCCGGGTTATAAAACATCGATGTCGCATCGTCGTTGATAGTAATATAGCTGCCACCCATGCCTGCAGCCCGAGTGCTCATATCGATCTTCAGGAACTGAAAACCTGTTTGTCCCACTTTCTTTGTGGCAGCATAATTGGACATAGTCGAAAGCACCGCGATGCAAATGCTTATCACGAGTCTGCAATGTTTCATAGAATACAGCCTCCCCGAGACACGATTATCGTACGATAAGGAATTTCACGTTCTTCGCCCGACCATCCGGCGTTGTGATGTTTGCGATGTAGATTCCGGACACAGGCCTCATGCCAGAATCGCTGGTTTGCATGTCGAAAGGCACTTTGATTCTTCCCCAGGATTCATCTCCCGCTCCGCTATGTTGGATAGTTTTGATCAAGTCGCCGTTCTCGGAAAATATCTTGATCGTGCATTCAGGAGGAAGGCCATAGAACATGATTTTGTTTTCTTCAGCGGTAAATTGAAGGCCATTCCTCCCCGCAGTCAAGCTATAGGGATTGGGTACTACGCGAATGCTGTCTAAACTACCTTGCACATAGGGACGGGCCAGATTTGCCGGGAACATTGTCATGTTCGCGTACATGCCGCTTTCAAGACTTTCCCTTTTGCCGTTGAAATCGGGAAGATTGGACTTCCCGTCATCAAATGCTGTTACGTAGTAATAGTATGCCGTACCGCGTACAGCGTCCCTGTCGTCGTAAAAGTGAGTTTGTTTTCCATTGCACTCGAAGATCTTTACCCATTCGGAATCTGCGTAGCTTCCGATTGCACGATACACTCGATAACCCGCAAAATCAGGCGCCACTTCAGATTCGGTTCCCCAACCAATTCGGATCGCATCGGAACGCCCGGTCACATCGATCGAAGGAGGCGGGGGCGCCGTGGGAACATTGTAGTTTTGAAGAAGAGCCCATTGTGCGGCTCTTGCGTTCTGCATCAGGGAATCCTTCCCGGTTGCTATCCAGCAATCCTTCGCCCAATTGTTGTAATCTCCCGCAGCTCCTTTTGAAGCGTCCCGGTAGAGTAGAGGGTTTCTATGGTACGGACCCGGCAGATTGTCTGTGGGGTTGCCGTTGTTCCAATTGCATCCAGGCGGCGGTGCGCAGGTTCCACTGTACCACAATCTGCCGATTTCAAACGCCTTGCGCTTCGAAATACTGCCGACGACGTGGGCAAACACAAACTTGATTGAATCCCCGGGAGCCAATCGAAATGGTCCATGAGAGACCATAGGCAACTCATGAAATCTGGCATATTGTCCCCATGGATTGATATCTGTGATGGCATTGTATTGAGAATCCGGTGGTATCTCATGGAAGGTCCCCGGATACGCGTCTGTCATGTACGGAGGTTTAACGTATGATTGGTCACCACTCTCCGCCGTCACAATTCCGCGTTTCATGACGTTCAATGCCAAAACCTGCTCGTTGGGGTGGAGCTTCTCATCCTCTTTGATGTAGGCAAGGCGTGCATCCCAGATGGTGTGCATTTGAGGCGATGCCGGATTGTCATTAACAAAATCGTTTGGGGCCTTACTGATGAACAATGTTGCATCCCCGACATATTGCGTTGCGATGAGTCTCGGTTGATTATAATCGTTGCGCGGCATACCAAGATTGTCTGCCGTCGATCCCTGTTGTCGGCTCGGGTATGTGTACGTCATACGTAGATCTTCTCCGGGCCGGCATCCGATCCACGTAACCCATTCTTTTTCACGGTCCGAAATTTCAGCCGGGACCGCCTGATCGGTACGCATGATATACAAGCTGTCCAGAATCTGATTCGGCAACTCAATCGCATCATCAAGGTTGATATTTCCTGAATTCTTAAAAGTGTACTCATAGAGAATGTAGTCGTCATGGTTCTTTTGGCTCCAGGCCAAGACTCTCTGATGCAAGTCCAGACCAATCCATGTCCGGCAGTACGATTCGACCATTTGATCCGCTGTTCCGGGAATGTTCTCCGGCGCCACTTCTTCCGTCTCGTCATATGGGAATGGAGCATTGTAGTAGTGTCCGTCAATCGAAATTCCTGGCGGTCGATATCGCACGTACTTGTGGACAACAACACCATACTTGTCTGGAACAGCAAACATGATTTGCGGGACCTCCGAGGGAGTTCCGGATATCCCATAGTTTGCTCCCGCCGTCCAGGCCGGATGAAACACTCCCTTCTCGTCCGTCCAGTTCCGGACCCCGACATGGGTCCCGGCACAGCGAATCGTGAACCGCGAAAACTGCTTATTTGGCAATACGGCGCCATCAAAATCATAACGAACCACGCCTTGGTCACCATGGATGCCAGACATTGATTCGCTCTGATGGGCATTTTCCAACACTCGACCTCGGAGTTTCCCCGCATCGATCATCTTGACGATTTGAGATTTCGCGGGCGTATTAATCATTAGAATCAAGACTAAGACAAGGTAGGAGTTGATTCGTCTCATTCTTTCCTCTCTTCTACATGAACTTCAATTTCTTGGTGCATTGCTCTTTGCATCGATTCTTGAACACAGAGTCCACTTACTCATGATTCGCGAGTCGCCGATGGATACACTAAAAATTCACTCTCACACCAAAGGTCAAATATCGCAGATCCTGCCATGTCAAGAAATCACGATTTGGCATATTGATGTATGGCTTGTCATCACTTTTTATGTCCCCCAGTTGGTCATTGCCCGGGATCCAAGACCCGGGGTCCGCCGCCCTCAATTTGTCATATGCCGGATCATTGAATATGGGAAGGTGGACTGACTTGACATATTTCCTCCTATCATCCTGACTTGAAAATCCATCATTCGTCGTACCGGAGTTCCATACATCATTGTTGGTCAGGTTGACTGACATGTACTGAAGGTTCAGCACGTTATGGATGTCCACAAAGAACTCAAAGGTCAAATTGTTTGCGGTGAATTGTTTGCTCACCCTTAGATCCGCCGTCCACTGACCTTTCCATTGAAGGTTGTCCTGAGTATTTGGCGGATACATGCTGTTCGGATTGAAAATCACGTACTGACCCGCCCGCCAAAAGATATTGGGGGCAACAATCCAATCACTCAGCGGTTGAATGCCAAAGACCTGCGGACCCCATTCTGATGGCATGCGTAATTGTATAAATGCCCGCCCCCATGGCCGGATTTGCGACCGCGTTTGGTTTGGGTTTACAAACGCCACATTGGTCTGCTGCAAATTTGGGTCCTCATAATACGTGGTATATCCTATGTTGCCACTTGATTGAACCTGATATGTGTAGTTCGCTATGCCAGTAATCCAATTGCCGAAGTTTCGCTCTATTTGGAGCTCAAAACCACGGACATCCGAGTAGTTATTGTTGTCATACGTGTTGTAATTGACCTGGCCAGAATAGTTCTGATAGTTTATTTGGTTGATCTGGTTGTCGATGTTCTTATAGAATCCAGCGGCGTGAAACAACGCAAGACCAGCGACGTCCCAATCTACACCGAGTTCGTATGAAATTGTTCTTGGTATCGCCGCGTTCGGGTTACCGATCGCGGCAATGCCAGACGACAACACACCCCACTCTATTCTATACATATCTGCCGCACGAGGCATCGAATAGTAATGACCATACGAGAAGTACAGCTTCACGTCTTCCGATATTGGATGTGATATCCCAAGCCGCGGGCTGATCACAAGGTGTCCTTTTGCTTTCTCTCTCGGGGCATCGAACAGTTGCCATTTATACTTCAGCGAAAAATACTTGGAGTATGGATCGACCGTAAACCAGTCGCAATTCGGATCATTATAGTCCAGACGAACTCCAACGTTGGCTATCATTCCTTCAAATTCCAGTTTATCCTGCACGTAGGCACCCAGACGATACGGGTAATGACGCCATTCCACTTTATAATCCTGTGTCAGTTTAGATTCGAATCGGTTGGATTCATAATCCGTAAAGAGATCA
>JBGPAN010000454.1:0-3959 GCA_041480785.1 Bacteroidota bacterium
CACTACTGTCCGGTCAAAAGTTGAATAGAATCAACTGATTTGGATCACTTGGGTTCTGAATACTGTAGTGTATGTCTGTAAGTACTTGATACAGTGGTTCTTTTTGAAAGAGTGTGACGCTCAAGATCTGTAGAATAGTGTAGAGCGATTGGTCGAGCTTCAGTTGCTTCTTGACGATAGCGACTAAGACGTAGATGGCCACAGCGATCCAGATTTGAGTCCTAACGGCGTTGGGAGTCGTGCCGAAGAATCCTTTGATGCGCAAGTGTTGCTTGATCCATTTGAAGAACAGCTCGATCTGCCAACGCGCTCGATACAGTTGAGCGACCGTGAGAGCGTCGAGCAGAAAATTGTTCGTGAGAAACACAAGATTCCGATCATGCTCTGCATCGAAAAGGCGGATGCGCCGGAGGTGGTCGGGATAAACATCATGAGTACGCCACACGGTAAAAGTAATCGTTTGGTCAGCGATCACGCCAGAAGTTTTGTTCACTGGTTGTGAATACACTCGTCTGAAGCGCAAATCGCGTCTGGCACGGATAACAAAATATGCACCCGAGTTGTCGATGCGCTTCAGGCGCGCAAAGTCCATATAGCCTCGATCAAGGACATAATAGGCACCAGCTTCATAGACAAGTTCGTCAAGCATAAGCACGTCATGAACGCTTGCTGCAGAAACTCTAATAACGGTGGGCATGTTTGACGCAAGGTCCAGCAGCGTGTGCATCTTGATTCCCGCACTGGTCTTTACGTGTCCTTTGGCTTGTGCCCACGGAAAGAGAGCCAAGCAGAGTTCAATGATCGTTGAGTCAAACGCATAGACGGCACTTTCAAGATCAGCTAACAACTTGTCATTCTGGTAGAGCCTGCGTGCTCGGTTGATGAGCGTTACAGCAACGTCGCGATAAATTTGCCACGATCGATGCTCATTGGCGTCAGCGAGCGTTGAGCGAGCAACCCTTGCACGGATACCGCTATGATAGAGCTTCGAGCCGAGGGAACGCAGACACGTCTCGATGTCGCGCAAGCTTTCTCGATACGTCAGTTGGGCAAATGCCATGCAGAGAAACTGGTCCCAGCATGAAAATCTCCTGACGCGGTGTTCGCCCTTGTAGTGCTTAACAGCGGCTCGGAACTCATGCTTAGGAACGAAGTCCATTAGCTGAGAGAAAACGGTTCTGTCAACATTCATGCCATCGACACCCTCTGGTGGAAGAAAAATGAACTAAGACCACCGTCGAATGTACGATGTAGTTGAAATCGATGACAACCCAAAAATCGCCTAACGTACACTTGTCAAAGAACTTATAAACCTATTGCTGATCGTTAACCGGACAGCAGTGGATTCAATGAGACAATCCACTTGTTTTTCAATGACCTGATGTAACTCGCCTTTTTTCAACGTCTCCCGCCTCACATCTACCTGTCACTCTTTGCTGTTTCGAAATTCCATTCTCTACTTCTTCTTCACCTTCAAATCCCAATTGACGACAAGCGTCAACGGTGTTTGATTCTGCGTCTCACACGGCACATTGATAAGGAATTTCTTCCCATCGAATGTCACATCATAGTCGCTCCCGGTCAACTGGACAATGGAGGGTGCGTCAAAGAGAGGGTGTACGTGACTGACTTCGAGGGAACCGTCTTTGATGGTGATGTCTGCGACCATCATTTTGTTATCGTGACTCACATAAAAGATCTCTTTCCCGTCTGCACGCCACCGCGGGGAGTCACCGCCAGAAATGGAGACTTGCCGTTGCTCGCCCGAAATCGACCCCTTGTTAGAAATCGGTTGTGCGTTCGGAGCCTGAAATGATCGTATATAAACTTCGTTCTGACCAGACTCATCGGATGTATAAGCAACCCAGCGCACATCAGGCGAAAAACGGCCCCACGTTTCATTGGACTCTGTTTGCAGAAATGGCATGGGCTCGCGATTTCCATTGAGTGGCAGGACCAACAGATCAACTTGCGTGCTTTGGGGATTGGTTTCCTGATACAGCAGAAATTTCCCATCTGTCGACCAGTCACAAGGGTATTTGTCATGGGATGACCGCAGAAGGAGGGTCTCTTCTCCATTACTATTCGTACTCTTTTGGTAAAGATTGAACACACCCTCTCTGTTCGAATTGAAGATCAGGCTGTTTCCATCTGGAGACCATACAGAGAAAATTTCCATAGCGGTATTAAATGTAAACCGTCTCTTCCGGTTTTGTGCTAGATCAGAAATGCAGATATCTCCGTTGTGAGATTGGAAATCCAAAATATATGATGATACGTGGGTATTATCCGGCGAAAGATGCGGGTATAGGTATTCCGCCAATTCACTTGCCACACCTGTCGGTTTACCTGCCCGATCGTGCATAATAAGTCGTGAGCCAACATGCGCTACTCCGGTTTGATACACGAGGATGTCGTTTAGAGAGGCGGTAAACATGCCGCGACTTGTCGATGGATCATATGTTACATCCTCGGCAATCGTTGTCGGCTCTCCTTTGACCTCCAGAGAGCCTTCATCGAAGATCTGGGCTACAAGCGTTGTCCCCCGGCCATACAGAATGTACCCCGAAGCAAAGACAGCATTCGAACTCGCGGGGAC
The DNA here is from genome assembly GCA_041480785.1 of Bacteroidota bacterium. GTDB lineage: Bacteria > Bacteroidota > Ignavibacteria > UBA10030 > UBA10030 > UBA9647. Next base: position 2,600 of record JBGPAN010000454.1, read on the forward strand.
AAGAATCTTGTTGACCTTTCCGTCAAGTGATGCGACACGGATCAGTCCCCCCTCGCCCTGGCTGCCGCCTGTGACAGTACGTGCCAGGTAGAGAAAGTGCCGGCCGTCTGGCAAGAATGACGGCCATCGATGTGAATTCTCTTTTCGAAGGGAATCGAACTTTGTCAGAACGGCGGCGGTTCTGCCCAAGGCAGGAACAATGAGGAGAGGCCCGGAGGCTGCGGCAAAAACAATAGTACCATCTGCATTCCATGTTCCGCCGCGTGGGGTCGCCGCATTGCAGATTGTGGTGGGGACGCCGCCTGACGCATCAATCTTCTTCAATCGGACCTGTGCGAAGAAACCGATAAATTGGTTGTCGGGAGACCAAAAGGGGTGGAGGGCGCCTTCCGTACCGTCCAATCGTTTGGCAACCATCGCGTCAAGCGAACGGACGTAAAGATATCTCTTGCCGGCGGAATCCGCAGCGGTAAACGCAAGTCGCTTACCATCAGGGGAAAGGGCGGCAGGTCCGGCAGTGTTTCCATAGAGGTAGAAGTTCATTCTCTCTGGCGGTTGGATGGTTGCCGTGATCAGTGCCTTGTCCGCTGATGATGAGAAGTATTTGATCCCGAGAAGGAGCGCCAGGACGGCGACCAGAATCCAGGGTAGAAAAGTTGTCCTTCGCTGAATTTGCTCCGGTTCCATCTCCGCCTCTTGGGTCCGAATCGTTGATAACGGCCGTGCGGCAGTAATCCTGCTGGCCCGTTGGCGGCTTGTTTGGCGGCGATAGCGTTTGAGATCCGTGGCCACTTGTGCTGCCGACTGCGTTCTTTCTTTCGGATCTTTTTCCAGACATTCGAGGACGACAGTATCCAGTTCCGGCGATATTTCAGGATCGACGGAGGACATCGGCGGTGAGTCAACATTCACGATCTCATACGACAGCGCGGTGTCATGGATGCCTTTGAACGGCAATTGTCGCGTGAAGAGCTCAAAGAGCAGCACGCCCAGGGAGAAAATGTCTGATCGATGATCTGTCTCCTGTCCCTGGACCTGCTCCGGCGACATGTAGCCGGCTGTTCCAAGCGTGCTTCCTTCTTTCGTCAACCGTGAGACGCCGCGAAGTTTCGCCAGTCCGAAGTCCATGATCTGCGCGATTCCGTCCTTCCGGATCATAATATTCTCCGGCTTGATATCGCGGTGAACAATCCCTTTTTCATGAGCTGCGGCAAGACCATCGGCGATCTGAATGCCGATATCGATGGCACGCTTTATCGGCAGTGTCGAATCATGATTCGAACGCTCCAGGTCGCGCAGGGTTTGTCCATCGACAAATTCCATAGCGATGAAAAGCTGGTGTTCATGTTCTTCGATCGCG
>JBGPAN010000455.1:0-3942 GCA_041480785.1 Bacteroidota bacterium
ATCGAATCCGGGTAACTTGAAATCAGACAAAATGAGATCGTACGTGCAGTTGCGTAGAAAAGAGACAAATTCCGATTCCACGTCCGTACTGTCCATGTCCAGATCAAATCCCGCATTCATCAGCAACTCGCGCATGAGTTCGAGGTCGCGAGGAGAATCCTCCAGACAAAGTACTTTTAACATGGTACTCCTCTCAGCTTTTGTCTCCGTCGGATATCACAACGTCCGGTGGTAATTCATTGATGACCGCCCAAAAAACACCGATCTGCTTCACTGCTTCGATAAAATCTTTGAAATCTACCGGCTTGACCACATAAGCATTAACTCCCAATTCATAGCTTTTTATTAAGTCTCGCTCCTCGCGAGAAGATGTGAGAATCACAACAGGCAATCTCTTCAGAGCCGGATCACTTCGAATAGCCCGAAGCACTTCAATGCCATCCATCCTGGGCATTTTGATATCCAACAACAGTACTGCCGGATTCCCCGATCTGCGAAGTTTGTACTTCCCTTCGCGCCGAAGAAACTCCATCGTTTCTACACCATCTTTCACCACGGTCACGTGATTAGCAAGGTTGTGCTCAGCCAGAGCCTCAAGAGTCAACTCAACGTCCTTTGGGTTGTCTTCGGCTAGAAGTATGGTTCGTAGTTCTACCATCATATTTTCTCCCTATTGTTTTGGTATTGAAAAACAGAATGTCGCGCCCTTGTTGAGCTCGGCTTCAGCCCATGCGCGTCCTCCATGACGCAAGACAATCCGATGCACATTCGCCAATCCAATGCCTGTCCCTTCAAATTCCTCTGTCGAGTGCAGGCGTTGGAACACTCCGAAGAGCTTTTGTGCATATTGCATATCAAACCCAACGCCGTTGTCTCTGACAAAAAATATTGCTTCTTTCGATTCAACTGTGCCTCCTATTTCAATCAAGGCTTTTTTTCTTGTCCGTGTGAATTTAACAGCATTGCTCAGAAGATTCATCCACACGAGCCGAAGCATTGCATCATCGCCATATATCGAAGGCAACTTTCCTACGACCCATTCGATTGTGCGATCTGGATTATCTTTAAGCACCGATTCTACCGCTTCTTGAACGATTCCATTCATCTCCAATTCCGTCCTCCGCATCTCTGCCCGCCCTGTTCTGGAGAATTGCAGCAGATTGTCTATGAGCAATCCCATCTGACGCACGGAATCTGCAATAGAGTCCAGATAGTGCTGACCCTTTTCGGATAACACAGAACGGAATCGGCTGGTGAGCAACTCTACGTACCCGCTGATATGACGTAAAGGTGCCCGCAGGTCATGGGACACCGAGTAGGCGAACGACTCGAGTTCCTTGTTCAGGGCTTCCGTTTTTACGGCTTGGTCTCGTAAGCTATCTTCAAGTTTCTTTCGCTCGGTGATGTCGACCGTAAAACCGATTATGCCGATGATATTTCCCTGAATATCGCGGTACGGTAACTTGTCCGTCTGGACCCATAATGTTCCGCCGGGAGAATCCATCGATTCTATGATGTTTCGTTTAGGCTGGCCGGACTCAATAACCTTCTTATCGTCTTTCCAGAAAGCGTCCGCCTGATCTTTGGGATATAACTCTGCCATCCCTTTGCCTTCCAATTGCTCCTTGGCCATCCCCATGACATCGGCAAAAGCTTGATTGACGCGAATGAACCGGTTCTCCCTGTCTTTATAGAAAATCCACGCCGGCACGGAATCAAGTATGATCTGCTGCTCCTCACGGTGCTTTTGCAGCTCCTCTTGGGCGACTTGCAATCCCTCGTTGGTGGCGTTCAGTTCCTCGTTTGAAGCATTGAGCTCCTCGTTGACAACCCGGAGCTCCTGGGTGCGTTCGAGGACCCGCTGTTCCAATTGGGCATTGAGCTTCAGCAGTTCCTCCTCCATCCGCTTGCGTTCGGTGATGTCCTGCAAGCCGCCCTCGAGGTACCCCAGTTCCGGGTACGTTATCATCGACATGATCACGGTGCGGATATCCCCCGACTTCGTGCAGAGGTCGATCTCGTAGTTGTTGACCGTCCCCTTCTCCCGCAGCAGCCTCACCAAATCCTCGCGTTGCCCCGGATGGGCCCAGGCGATAGCGCTGGGTTGACCGACAAACTCCTCGCGCGTCAAGCCGAGTATCTCGCAGAGCTTGGGGTTCGCGTCGAGCACTCTCGAACCGTCTATTTTCGTACGGAAGATGCCGATGCTCGCGTTCTCTACCAGATTACGGTACTTCTCCTCACTTTCCCGCAACGCCTTTTGCGCCATGCGTTCCTGCGTCTGGTCTCGAAAGACCAGCACCACTCCGGTGATCTCGCCTTTTTCGTTGCGGATGGGCGCGCCACTGTCGGCAATGGGATGCTCTGTGCCGTCCTTTCCTATGAGCACCGAATGGTTGGCAAGGCCTACCACGATGCCCTCACGCATCACCCTCCGTACCGGATTTTCGACAATCTGGCGCGTCTCTTCGTGGATAATGCGGAAGACTTCTTCCAGAGGCTTGCTCCGGGCTTCCTCCTGCCGCCAACCGGTCAGCGCTTCAGCCACCGGGTTCAACAACTTCAGCCGTCCTTCAGTGTCGGTAGTGATCACGCCGTCGCCCACGCTCATCATGGTGGTCCGGTATCTCTCCTCGCTATCCCGCAACGCCTCATCTGCCTTGTGTTGTTCGAGGTAGAAACGCATTCGCTGCTGCCGCTGAAGAAAACCGGCGCCTGCACCCGCGCTGACAAGCAGGAGCCCGATGATGACGACAATCGTCCATAGTCGCTCGCTCAACGGCGCATTTACTTCGGAGAGGTCTATGCGCGCGACCAGAAACCAGGGCGAATCAGGAATCTTGCGCACGTCGGCCAGCACTGGCACGCCCCGGTAATCCACGCCTTCAACAATACCTCGCTGTCCCAATTCAGCTTTCACGGATGGGAGTTCCTTGTTCTCCATGGAGACGCGCAGGCTGAGGGCCGTATTCTTCTGATATTTCAGCTCGTTGAGAAACAGTATGTCGTTCCCTTCGCGCCGGCTGATCAGAATCTCGGCCGTGCGGCTGGGCGTTAACCAACGGCTGATTATAGTATAGAGCGACTGCTCCGGATCAATGCGCATCGCAAGGACACCAAGCACCCTGCTCGTATCATATTCATCAAACACGGGAACGAAAATGGTCAGGTACACTTTCTTATCGTTTTCATCACGATAGAAATCTTGCAATTCTACCTTGCCGGATTTCAATACTTCCGCAGAGCGCAGAGAAAAAACAAGCGGTGGGTGAATTGTCCCTTCGGGAATGGAGATACGTTCAACACCTGCAGCGTCATGCAAACATATCCGGCTGTACGAATACGCAGCCTGGACTTGCCCCATAAATGCTTTGATTCTCTTCTTTGCATCTGCATCGCTCTGGTTCCCGAAGGAGCGTTTAGCCAGTCCGGAAAAAACTATGTTCTTATAGAACACGTTTGCATCTCCCAGGCGCTCCTTTCTCCACTGCACGAGTTCGTGCTCTTTCAGATCTGCAACGGCGGAAAGCTGTCGCTCGATTTCAGACCGGTATTGTCTCGCGTAGTTCTCGTAATAGAAATAGCCGGCGGTGATTATGCCCGCGGCGAGCGCCACAAACACAAGAATGAGAACATACAAAGGGCGGTTTTCTTTTCTCTTTTCTGTTTTCATAATCATAGAGTCCCGCAAGTGTGGATCAAATCGTCACGTAATGCCGCCACCAAGCTGTGAAGGAGCCCCGCCAGACCGCTCGGCGGGCTGGTCTGCTCCTGAACTTCATGCTGACTAGGATTCTTCGGGAGCGGAACTCCTGGGATCATGAGTGGAGGGACGTGCTCAGTCACATCCGTACTGGCCACATCAGTCACCACCCCGACGGGGTAAACTCCGCGTGACCCTCCACTGCGAATACCAAGGGCCAGTTTCAAGCTCGGTCCTGG
>JBGPAN010000456.1:0-3934 GCA_041480785.1 Bacteroidota bacterium
CTCTGCGTGCGCGCACTTCGATCATGGGCGACGCATTATTCACCGCTTTCTTGAAAACATCCAGAGGCTTATTCTTGGTCTTCTCCTCAATAATATTGAAGGCTCCGTACAAGATACCGCGTGCGGTGTGTTTCTTGCCTGCCTTCAATAGCGAATTGATGAACCGCGAAACCAGAATATCCTGAAACTTCGGGTCAGGAATTGCCAGGCGACGTGTCGAACGTTTCTTTCTCATCCCTTGCTCTGTGCTTACTGCTGCTTTGGCTTTTTGGCTCCGTACTTCGAGCGCCCTTGTTTACGGTCCTGCACACCCTGCGTATCCAGCGTACCACGAATGATATGATACCGAACACCCGGGAGATCCTTGACACGACCACCTCGAATGAGAACAATCGAGTGTTCCTGCAAGTTGTGACCTTCACCGGGAATATACGCTGTGACTTCCATCTGATTCGTCAGGCGAACACGGGCGACCTTCCGGAGTGCTGAGTTAGGTTTCTTAGGAGTTGTTGTGTAGACCCTTGTGCAGACACCCCGTTTTTGCGGGCTGGACTGCAGCGCCGGGGACTTACTTTTCCAGAGAACCTGTGCTCTGCTCGTGCGTACCAATTGATTAATCGTCGGCAATCAGATCAACTCCTCTTTGAGAGCAATATGTTTAAAAAATAGCTTTTCAATATACCACATTTTAAGATTTTTGTCAACCACTTTCTGCGGAAACGCTGCAGAAAGCTACGCCCTAGGAAGTAATGATTTTCGTTCTGCGCTTACGCTCCTTGGTTTCGATGACCTCAACCAGAGCCTCCTCAGAGACTACCTGTGCTGCAGTCTCGTCGACAACGATTTCAGGTGACTCGACAAAAAGGTCCCGATACTTCTTCTGACCTGTTCCCGCTGGGATCAGGTGTCCCATGATGACGTTTTCCTTCAGACCCAGCAGATGGTCCATTTTGCCCTCAATTGCAGCATCCGTGAGGACCTTTGTTGTCTCTTGGAATGAAGCCGCAGAAATCCAGCTATCAGTGGTCAACGAGGCCTGAGTGATACCAAGCAAAATCGGCTCCGATGTCGCTGGCTCTGTGTCGCGCACTTCGACCACTTTTTTGCTCTTTTTGCGTATGTCTGCATTGATTTCGCGGACGGCCTTCTTGGAGCTTAGGGCCCCGAGTTTCAGCTTCGAATCACCCTTGTTGACCACAACCACCTTCCCCTCAAGGCTGTCGTTTTCGTCGTGCAGCCGTGATTTGTCAACGTTGTCGCCCTCAAGATACTTCGTGTCACCCGGATCGACGATACGTTCCTTCTGCATCATCATGCGGACAATGACCTCGATGTGCTTGTCGTTGATCTTCACACCCTGCATACGGTAGACTTCCTGGATCTCATTTACAAGGTATTCCTGCACTGCAGTCGTACCCTTGATTCTGAGAATGTCATGAGGATCGATGGCTCCGGCGGACAACCGCTCTCCTGCCCGGACAACATCGTTGTCCTGAACGAGAATATGTTTGCCGAGCGGAATGAGGTATGTCCGTTTATCCTTGCCATCATGGCTCTGAACAAACACTTCGCGCGCACCGCGTTTCGGTTGACCGATCGTAACGATTCCATCGATTTCGCCGACAATCGCCGGCTCATTCGGATGGCGCCCTTCGAACAGCTCGGTCACCCGCGGCAAACCGCCCGTGATGTCCCGCGTCTTACCAATGTCACGCGGAATCTTCACCAGCACGGTGCCTGCCTGAATTTCTTCATCGTCATCAATCATCAAGTGTGCCCGTGTCGGAATCGGATACGAAGCGAGCTTCTGCCCCTTTGCGTTGACCACGGCCAACACCGGGATCAGGCTCTTCTCGCGGCTGTCGATGACAACCTTCTGAATATGCCCCGTCTGCTCATCCGGCTCCTCGCGGAACGTGACGTTTTCCTTCAAATCAACATACTTCAACGTTCCCTTGTGCTCCGAAACGATGACGGCGTTGTAGGGATCCCATTCGTAGATCATCTCTCCCTTGGCAACCTTTGCTCCGTCCCGGATCATCAGCATTGCCCCGTAAGGAACATCATACTTCGTCAGGATACGGTTGTCCTCGTCGACGATATTGATGACGCCACTTCGACCGGAAGCGATCATATGCTTGCCGACTTCAGAATCAACTTCGATGGACTTCAGACCTTCATATTTGATCCGACCTTCGAACTTCGAAACGATCTGCGACTGAGCAGCAATCAAACTTGCTGTGCCGCCGGTATGGAAGGTTCGCAGGGTCAGCTGCGTGCCCGGTTCGCCGATGGATTGAGCGGCGATTACGCCCGTCGCAGTACCTGGCTCAACGAGCTTGCCGGTGGTCAAGTCACGGCCGTAGCACTTTGCGCATACTCCGCGGCGAGAGTTGCATGCCAGCACCGAACGAATCTCAACCATCTCGATCGATGTTTCGGAAATCCTCTGCGCTTTCTCCTCGTCAATCACTTCGGCCGACTCGACGATGACTTCTCCGGTCAGCGGATCGATCACGTCGTGAACGGACACACGGCCGAGGATACGTTCCTACAACGGCTCCTTGACATCCTCCCCTTCCTTCAATGCTCCGGTCATCACGCCGCGGATCGTGCCGCAGTCATCCTCAGCGATGATGGCGTCTTGCGCAACGTCGATCAGCCTGCGTGTGAGGTACCCTGCATCAGCCGTTTTCAATGCGGTGTCAGCGAGACCTTTGCGTGCTCCATGTGTGGAAATGAAATACTCGAGGATCGAAAGCCCCTCACGGAAATTCGCGGTGATCGGGTTTTCAATCAATTCGCCGGTAGCTCCCGACATGCTCTTCTGAGGCTTTGCCATCAGACCGCGCATTCCTGCGAGCTGACGGACTTGCTCCTTCGAACCACGAGCACCGGAATCGACCATCATATAGAGCGAGTTGAATCCGTCGCGGGAATGCTGCAGAGAATCGAAGAGTTTCTCTGCGATCCTGCTCGTCGCGCGGGTCCAGATATCGATGACCTTGTTATACCGCTCACCATTCGTGATAAAGCCCCGATAATACTGGCTTTCTACGCCCTCAACATCCTTCTGCGCCTTGGCCACGATCTCGTACTTCACCGGCGGAATGATCACATCGCCGATGGAGACAGAGAGTCCACCCTGTGTTGCGTACGTAAAGCCGAGGGTCTTTAAGTTGTCCAGGAACTTCGCCGTTGCCAAGTTTCCACAGCGGCGGAAGACATTCGCGATAATCTGGACGAGACGCTTTTTGTTCAGGAGTTCATTGATGAACGGCACGTCCTTCGGAACAATCTGATTGAAGATCACACGGCCCGTTGTCGTCTCGATAATCTTGCCATCGACACGCACCTTGACGCGGGTATGCAATCCAATGATCTTCTGGTCGAATGCGATGATGACTTCCTGCGGGGAATAGAACGTCATTCCTTCGCCGATGTCGCCAGCCTTCGACTTTGTGAGATAGTAGCAACCAAGCACCTGATCCTGCGTTGGCGTCACGATCGGAGCACCGCTCGCGGGGGACAGGATGTTGTGGCTCGAAAGCATCAGAATGCGTGCTTCGAGTTGAGCTTCGTATGACAATGGCACGTGAACGGCCATCTGGTCGCCGTCAAAGTCAGCATTGAAAGCCGTGCACACCATCGGATGAATCCGAATAGCCTTTCCCTCCACCAACACCGGCTGAAACGCCTGAATACCGAGGCGGTGCAGCGTAGGGGCACGGTTGAGGAGCACTGGATGACCGTCGATGATGTGGTCGAGGATGTCCCACACTTCCGGACCCTTTTTGTCCACCATCTTCTTCGCGCTCTTCACCGTTTTTACCAGGCCGCGCTCGATCAGTTTTCGAATGATATGCGGCTTGAACAACTCGACCGCCATATCCTTCGGCAGACCGCATTCGTGCAGCTTCAGCTCCGGACCAAC
>JBGPAN010000457.1:0-3919 GCA_041480785.1 Bacteroidota bacterium
CGTTGGTGTGAGATTGCTGACGGAGTTACTCAGGAGATGGAAATAGGCACTTCGAGTCCTGGACAAGCGTTGCCCTTGTATCGATTTCTTTATACCTTTGAACGGATCGAGCGAGAGCACCGCGCTTGAATGCCGGGCATTGTGCCGAGAAAAGAAGGAGATGGAGGACACTATGAAACTCAGCATTGTCGTTGGTTTGTCTCTTCTTGTGTGGGGGAGCCCGGTGAAAGCGCAGATGCGCTTCGAACAAAGCGAATCACGGTTCCAAAATCTCCCTGCCTCGTATGAAGCAGTCGCCCTCTTCAGCGGGGACTCCTCGAAACAGCTGGTGAACATCCATTATCGGGTCGGTCAAAACTTCTTCATATTCGTTCGCAACGAAGCGACCACACCCAAAGCCGAATACGTCGCGCATGGAGAACTGGTCGTTGAACTGCTGAACGATCAGAAGGTGTCCGTTGCACGGGAGATTCGCCAGCTTCCAATCTCTCGAACTTCTCTCCCCAAGGAAGGAGATCACCCTCCTTCAATCCAGGGGGTCATCTCGTTTTCGGTTCCTCCAGGGAGCTACACGGTTGTGTTTGACCTTGACGATCGTGAATCCGGTCGTTCGTTCATGGAAAAAACAAAAAAGATCAAAGTCCCCGACTCAAAGCAGCCGGGTCTGCTGGTCTCCGATCCCATGCTTGTTCAATCGCAGGCCTCAGCCACCGCGCCAGCGCTCTTCGTTCCCACAAATCGAAATGGCAGTTCTCTCTTGGGCGAAAGCGGCGGCATTGTTGCCGAAATTTCTCGACCGAGTGGTGCGGACACCTTTGCAGTACATTGGAAACTTCATGGAATATTGGACGGATTCGGAGAGCGCACACAGAGCTTCGCGGGCTCAATCTATTCGTCGTTGAATGGTCTGCTGTCAATCGCCCCACAGCAGGAAGGAGTATCCTACAACGTGGTACCTGCGGGTGAATCATGGAAGACCGTTTTCTTCCCACTGCCGCTGCAGAAACTCGAACCCGGCATGTTTACCCTCGACATTGAGTATCAATGCGGTTTCATAAAAAAACAACAGCAACACCAGTTTCACGTGGCCTGGCCAGCCCGTCCGTTCTCACTCTCGGACCAAGACCTGGCCATCGACGCCCTCCGGCACATCGCCAAGGATTCAGAAATTGAAGAATTGCTCGCCGGCGGAGCTACGAGACGGGCCGCAGCCTTTTCGCGATTCTGGCAGGCGCGCAGCCGGGATACCACGACAGCTTATAACGAAGTCATGGCGGAATACTACTACAGAGTGGATGATGCCCTCCGACGTTTTTCCACCTCCCGCGAAAACGACGGATACAAGACCGATCGTGGACGAATCTACATCCTTTACGGGCCACCGCAGAAATCAGAACGTTCGCTTCAACCCAATTCCGCACCGACTGAGATCTGGACGTATGACCGCCTCCATCGGAGGTTTGTCTTCATCGATACGGGCAAGAACGGCAACTATGTCTTGAGTCAATCTGAGAACCTGTGAAACCAACGATCGCCATCACGATTGGAGACTTCAATGGAATCGGGCCTGAGATTGCCCTGAAGGCTGCCACACATCCGTCCACCAGAAAAATCTGCACGCCAGTGTTGGTGGGACCATTGAATGTTCTTGAGCATGTTCGCGAATCACTCAAAATCCGAGTGAAGCTTGAGAAGGCCCTCTTCCCTTGCAAGCAACGCCTCTTTCTTCCCGTTGTCGATGTCGGCGACGCACTCTGGGCTGATATCCGCTATGGCACAGTCGCCAAAAATGCAGGCAAGACAGCCGGTGTCGCGATAGAAAAGGCAGTCGAACTCTGCATGGCGGGGAAGGTTCAGGCTCTTGTGACAGCGCCAGTATCGAAGGAAGCGATGCAGCTTGCAGGCTACAACTTCCCAGGCCAGACCGAGATGATCGCTTTGTTGAGCCGTTCGACGAGGGTCATCATGATGCTTGTGTCATCAAAGATGCGCGTCGGGCTCGTGACCATCCACGCCCCGCTCCGCTCCATCCCCGATAGCATCTCATCAGAGAAGATCATTGAGAAGGCAAAAACGATTGCCGAATCACTCAAACGCAATTTTCGAATTCTAAAGCCAAGAATCGCCATCCTCGGACTAAATCCGCATGCAGGCGAACATGGGATTCTTGGCTCTGAAGAAAAAGAGATCATTGAGCCGGCGGTGGAGGAAATCAAGAAGATCGGAATTGATGCCGTCGGCCCTCTTTCGGCAGATGCGTTTTTCGGTAAACAACACTACAAATCATTCGATGCAATCCTGGCAATGTACCACGACCAGGGTCTCATTCCCGTGAAAATGAGCGACTTCGGAACGACGGTCAATTTTTCTGCCGGCCTGAATGTCATCAGAACGTCGCCGGGACACGGAATAGCATTTGACATCGCTGGAAAAGGAAAAGCGGACATTTCGAGCATGCTCGAGGCCATCAAGCTTGCTACGAGATTCACAAAGAACACATGATTGAACTCAAAGACGTCACGATATCTTTCGACGGGCAGGTTATCCTGGACCGTCTCAGTCTTTCCATCAAAGATGGCGAATTCGTGTACCTGGTTGGCGCTACCGGTGCGGGAAAGAGCTCGCTTCTGCGACTGCTCTACATGGATCTCAAACCTGAATCAGGCACAGTCGGCGTTCTCGATTATGATTCTGTGACAACGAAGGCTACCGAGATTCCTCATCTCCGGCGCAAACTCGGCATCGTGTTCCAGGATTTTAAGCTTCTCGAAGATCGGGACGTATTCGAAAATGTCGCATTCGCGCTTTATGTCACCAACTCCCGTCGCAGTGACATCAAAAAGAGGGTGTTTCATGCCCTCGCGGATGTTGGCGTAAGCCACAAACGCAATCAGATGCCCCATGAGCTCTCGGGTGGCGAGCAGCAGCGTGTCGTCATTGCACGTGCCCTCGTCAATACTCCTTCCATCCTTCTAGCCGACGAGCCCACCGGAAATCTCGATCCTGGCGCGTCTGCGGAGATTATGGAACTTATCAGGAAAATCAATATGCGAGGAACCGCTGTCCTGATGGCAACTCACAACTACGAGCTTGTCAGGAGGTATCCCGCCCGGGTCATCCAGCTCAAAGACGGCAAGCTTGTGGACATCGAAATAAAATAAAAAGGCGCTGACCCTCTCGATGCCAGCGCCCACGTTTCATCCTTCCAAAACTATTACTTCACCTGCTCCACCCTTTTCACTTCCGCATGTGCAATCATCAATGAACGCTCGATCCCAGCCCGCAGCGTCATCATCGACATCGGGCATGATATACATGAACCGATCAGCCTCACTTCGACGATTCCATCATCGGTGATTCTCACCAGCTCCACATCTCCGCCGTCTCGTTGAAGATACGGACGGACGTGTTTCAACGTTTCCCTCAATGTCTCTGGAGTAAGCATGGGCTCTAATGTTTCCGGCAAATTGTTGACGTTCTGATTTCAAAGACGAAGATGAACCGCCAAGACCGCTGAGGACGCAAAGCGTTTGGAGTCCTGATGTAAAGACAACTCCCGAAAAGTCTCTTTGCGGTTCTCTGCGCTCTTTGCGGTTCGTTTTTCTTAGTTTGATGGCCCCAACAGGATCTCTACCTTCTGCGCAGGAGAAGACGACACATGGAGGATGCTTAGCTGTGCAGCGAGGTTTCTTGCTATCAGACGTATCGTCTGCGCTTGCTGCGACTGTTCATCCATGACGACAATCGGCGTCCCCTGATCACCACCGATACGGATGCGTGTATCGATCGGAATCTCTCCCAGGAATGGAACCTCGAGTTCAGTTGCCGTCCGGCTTCCGCCACCGCTGTCAAAAATATTCTCCCGATGCCCGCAGTGGCTGCAGATATAGTAGCTCATGTTCTCGACGATACCCAGGAC
>JBGPAN010000458.1:0-3914 GCA_041480785.1 Bacteroidota bacterium
ACAGCTCCAGGATTGGTGTCAGGCGCACAATGTCCTGTCAAGCGGGCATCTTCTCGGTGAGGAAACGCTGGTCTGGCAAACGCTGTTCGATGGTGATCCGTTCACATGCTACAGGAGATTTGATCTCCAGGGAATTGATATGATTCTTTCGGATCCGGAAAGGATCATAAATCAGAAGTTCTTTCTCGTACCGAAAGTAGCCAGCTCCGCCGCCCGTCTTCAGGGAAAGCGACGCGTGATGTGTGAGATCAGTGACTTCTTCGGATTGATGGGTGGCCGACACGCCTCCCTGGCGCAAATGAGATGCACGGCGGGTGTTTTGATGAGCCTCGGGGTGACAGATTTCGTGAGCATGTATACCGTGTCGCTCCATCCGCATGAACCGTCTGATCCGGGCTTGAAGGCGCGACGGTATTCTGCCGAAGAGTTTCGCGCGTACACGGATTATGTCAGCCGCGTCAACACGTTCTTCGGTGAGGGGAAGCGCTCCCCCCGCACAGCGGTGTTGCATCCGATAGTCTCGGTCTGGGCTAACTTTACCCCGCCAACACGTTCTATGTATGAGCCGCATCCGAGTGAGCGTGTCCGTTTCATCGATGACTCATTCACGAACCTCTGTCGCGATTTTCTGCAACATCAAATTGACTTCGATATTGTGGATGAGAAAAGTGTTGCAGGGGCACGAATTGAAGGGAAGATGTTGATTGTTGGAGAGCAGGAGTACGATGTTCTTGTTCTTCCACCGTCGGATACGATCAGGCTACGGACACTTGAGAGGATCCTTCAGTTTGGAGAGAAAGGTGGGTCGGTTTTCGCTCATCCGTTGGCTCCGAAGTTCGCCGCAGAAGGTCCAGACAAAGACAACCATATCAAATCGATGATGGGCAAGATTGCTGCGAAGGGGGGGCTCGGAAAGCCTGCACCGGGGTCGACTCCACTAACGTACCTTGTGAACTCGCGCATCCCGCCGCAATGCACGCTCAATCCCGCTTCGCCGAATATTCTCTGCACGGCAGTCTCCCGAAAAGAAGGGCGAACGTACTTCCTTGTCAACACTTCCTCTGAGGCCTACAAGGGGACCTGTACGTTGCACTCCATTGGCAAGCCCACCGCATTCGATCCGGCGACTGGCAAAGATCAAGCGGTCACATCCCAGAAAGTTGGGAGCACGAGCACTCAGATCACGTTGACGTTGCAGCCCTTTGCATCGGTCTTCGTGGAGTTCTGATGAGCGGCTTAACTGAAGATGCCTTCGGTGCATTCTTGTCTTGTATTTCTTCTGGGATCCACCTCTATTCGCATCTTCAGTCTGAACAGAGGCACAGAACGGTAGAACAGGATTATCCTGCCCTTGAACTGAGGGCAGTAGGGTGGATTGGGAAAAAGACCGGTGTGGGTGGTGGCGCAGCAAGTTCCAACCTGCCACGCCGAGGCTCGGCTAAGCAACAAGCAGTACAGGTTTTCACCAGTGGAAGACGAACTCACATCCAATTGGTGTTACAGCTGCCACCAAGAGGCACCCCCATGCCCTCCCCAGCTTTTCTCAAACCTGCGAACTTCAATAACGATGAGATATGCCACCAGCCCAATGCCTGTTACCACAAGAACTGACGTACCGATGTCCACTTCATCAACCGCGATGTTCTTCACTTCGCCACGCGGGATGCTTACGGCGGTGTCTCGAAGGTACTTCGGAATGTCCATATGCCTTCCGTCATAACGAGGGTTGAGTACCTGCCATTTTCCCATCAGATGTCCCAGGCTGTCCATTTTCCAATCCGGAAAGGGATAGACGGTGCCTTCGCGCGTAGTGAGTTTGATTCTCCCGCCTGCCTCCGCTGCAAGGCGTTTGTTGACGATTTCTGGAGGATATTTAGAGAGTTCGTAAGGCCCGATGATTTCTCTTGTAGAATAGCATCCACTTGCCTACCACAGCGGGCTGGCGATGAGGAGCCAAGTGATAAGACTTCTGAATGTCCTGTTCTGCATGACTGTGACCTCCCTTGTTCTTCTGGATGCAACTTAAGAATGAGCGAGGATAGAATTGTCATGGAATTGTAAAAAGTGGGTAGGGGGGTGACGAAATGGACGGGGGCAGGTTCATGGTAACAGCATTGACGCACAATGCATGGCGGATTTTGAGTGTCGGAACTCGCGACAGAGGTCTGGGTGAGGGGTTTTCCTTTTGTGCTCTCAAGGCCCTACTTTTTGCGTCCCCACCCTAAATCCAAGTTTTCTAGGAAATGTTCTTGAAACCCAACTACGCCGATGACCAGCAAGCCGACAGGGATGATGATTACAACACTTGTCACCACCCAATTAGTCTTCCATACTTGGACTTTCGCGATGCTGTCCGCTGGAATGGTACCACGAAACGGGCTAAAGTTTTCTTCGGCAAGAGGGTCATCACTATTGTCAATTTGTCCTTCTGCTATGATGTCACCTGAACCTGCGACTTTCCATTGTTCGAGCTCGTAAGTTGTCCGACCTCTTGTCTCGATGCGAATGGGTTTATCAGGATACTCCTTCCAGTTGTCGACTTGTTGAAATGTCGAGCAACCGACGAACTCTGCCACGAAACTAAGAATGATGACCCAACAGAGGCAGCTCACAGACCCATTTCGTTTCATAGTCACATTCTCCCTTGTTCTTCTGAATGCAACTTAAGAATGAGCGAGGAAAGAATTGTCACAGAATTGTAAGAAATGAATAGAGGGGCGAGTAATTCTAGGAAAGCGGGACTGCACGGCAAAAGGTGGGGCTAGCGCCCATCCTTACAAACACAGGAAGAAAGGCCCTGTGTTGACCAACGGCTCTCTATCCGCTTACGAACGTTGACCACAGATAGAGTGCGGTCCAGCGTCGCTCACAAGATCTTCTCGATGTACTGCTCTGATATCTTTCGAAAATGGTGGCCGTAGATGGACAGCGTGATCGCAAGTGGAAAGAGCTGCGGGCGGCGGAATATCGACCAGAAGAACAGCTTCCAATAGTAGATCCGCTCCTTGCCGACTATGCCGAGGAGCACCACAGATTTTACGAGTGCGCTCAGATGGATCAGCTTGATGCGAACGAATTTCGCCTGTGGCGGCCGGTATTCGTTCAGAAATTGCCGCACACGATCATAGTACGGTTTGGGAGAATAGATGTTCTCCAGGATCCATTGATATCCTTGGGCGAGCACCTCGGCGTTCATTTTCGGAATGAAGTTCATCGAAGCATCCGTATTATCCCCGGACATAGTGCTGAGCAGGCGGCCTTCCTTCAGCATACGCTTGTACAATCGTGAACCGGTCGGGGCATTGAGCAACCCTACCATCGCGTTGACGATGCCAGTTTCGCGGATGAAATGGACGAGCTGCTCAAAGATCGAAGCTGGATCGCTGTCAAATCCCACAATGAAGCCCCCTTGAACCTGTAACCCGTGCCGGTGTATCTTCTTGACCGAGGCGACGAGATCGCGGTTCTTGTTCGGCGCCTTGTCGCACTCCACGATGCTTTCCGCGTTTGGAGATTCAATCCCCACAAACACTGAATCGAATCCGGCGCGGACCATCATCTGCATCAACTCTTCATCGTCTGAGAGATTCACCGACGCTTCGGTATTAAAGAAGAAGGGATGCCTTCTTCGTTCCATCCATCCTATGAGCGCGGGGAGAATCTCGCTCTTTAGTTTCCTTCGGTTGCCGATGAAGTTATCGTCGACGAAGAACACTTGGCTTCTCCAGCCGATCGAGTAGAGACTTTCAAGTTCTGCGATCAGTTGTTCCGTCGTTTTTGTTCGCGGGACTCTTCCATAGAGAACAGTGATGTCGCAGAACACGCAATCATTAGTGCAGGCATAGTTAGGCGTGATGTTAAGATAAGCTTTGTGCTTGTCACCTCTTACAAAATAAATAAGTTCTCCCATTTAA
>JBGPAN010000459.1:0-3912 GCA_041480785.1 Bacteroidota bacterium
AGCGAGACGAGTCCTTGTGCGCGGCGCAGGTTGAGAAAGGCGTGGAGGGAAAGTATCTGGGTAATGAGCGTCTCGAAGTTCACTCCGATGTGCCGGGCCTTGATGCACAAGAGTCTTGGCAGCCCCTGATCGAGTGCGTTCTGGACATTGGGTGGAAAGTCTGACCAGTCGGTAGAACGGAGTGTTCGAGCGACAGGGTGCGATTTGATGAGACGTTCCTGGTAGAAGATTTCGATAGTCGAGGGAGTCACTTTCACCTGTACGGTCTTGCCCACAAAGGGGTCGGGAATCGAGTAAAAATGCCGGTTTATTTGGATATAGTGGTCGGGATGTACGGTTGCTTCTTTCCAGAGAGCAACCGTGAAGGGCTCAGCCGGTAGGGGAACGAGTGCCTGACGTTCGTAGTCATTGAAGAGCACGAGCGGCTTCTGCCCTGTGGTACCGTGGGGGCGTTGCCCGTAGTCGTCAAGGAGCCAGCGCCGTGCCGTGCGATTGAGCTCGGCGAGGGTTATCGACGGATGGAGTGCGAGCGTCTTGCGGTAGAACTCACGGACGGTCTGGACATCGCGCTCAACTTTACCTTTATCTTTGGGTGAAGCGATACGAGCGGGGTCGATGAAGGTATGGTAATGCTCGGCCATTTCGGCATATGCACGGTTGAAAGTCGGGTCGTAGAGATCAGGGTGAAGCACCCCCGACTTGAGGTTGTCGATGACGATGGTGTTGGTAACGCCGGAAAAGAACTCGAACATTGTGACGTGACTTTTGACAAAGCTTTGTTGGTCTTGAGTGAAGACAAACTCGACCGCCTTGTGACGGCTGAAGGAGAGTGTGCCGATAAAGGCGTAGACGGTCCGCCGACGCTGTGAGAGTAGATCGTGGAGAAGGCCCATTCGGCCATAGTCAACCTGGAGTTGTTCACCGGGAGGAAGCTCTATACGGCAGGTTGTGCGGTCAGTCTTCGCGGAAATCTGACGGGCTCGAGCGAGACGTTTGAAACTGCTGTAGCTGACCTTACCCGTGAGATCGTGTCTCTCACAGATGACCTCAAAGGCGGTCTTGGGCTTCAGTGGGTTGTCTGTGTTGTTGATGAGCGAAAGAATCTCATCGATGTAGGAACCGAGGAGGGCTTGCTTGGCAGCTTTGGAGTGTAGTTGCTCGATGGCACTCTGGATCTTGGGGAGGATCTCTTCCTTGCGTTCCAGGACGGTCTCGCAAGTCAGCCCCAGGTTGCAAGCCAGCCGAATGTAGGTGCGGATGGTCTTGCGGTCACAGCCGATAGTTGTGGCGATGGTGCTGATGCGTTGGCCGTCGTGCCAACGGCGTAGAATCTCCCAAATCTCCATGAGTTGGATCCTTTTGAATGCCATCTGTCAATCCTCCATAGTGATGAAATAGCAATGAGGACGACAAAGTATGGCTGTTCATGAAACAGAATCAACTCCGGGTGGGGTAACTTTGACAGGGGTCAGTGGGGAATGATCTGACCCTGGAAGTGGGGAATCATCTGGCCCTGAAACTGGGGAATCATCTGACCCCAGAACTGGGGAATCATCTGGCCCTGGAGGCCTCTAACCTGGGGAATTGTGGTGGCCCTTGACATCAGGAGGAAGTAGGGCCTTTTCGGCCGCGCCTGGGGCTGGTTCGAAAACAGTAGTAAACGTTGCTGATGTACCGGTCGTTTGTAGGTAGAAACATTCGCGTCGATAAGGTGGTACATCAGGCGACGACGCATGCCAAATCCGGAACTCGCCAGGTACCGCAAACGTCACGCGCATCGGAACTTTCCCGAAATCGACATCAAACGTCACTCGATCACGATAGACCGCGCCCGTGATGTCCGTCCAATAACCATATCCTTCAGGACAACTAGCACTCTACGAGCGTTGGTAACAGTACAGAAGCATCATCATATTCGTCGCCTCGGATTCTCCTCCCCGCAACCGGGGCAAGTTCTGATGCTCGGTAAACCTACTCACCATCTGCCCAAGGTCCGGTGGCAGGTCGAAAGTTCAATACAAAGTGGGAGACGTTCGCATGAGATTTTCGATTGGCTATTTTTGCTTTGCTTGCGGCGTCCCGACAGCCCCAGTTTCAGCGTGCGTGAGCGTTTCCCAAAGTACGTGATGATTACCTTCTGAAGGACGGGCTAACGGAAGAGCTGCACCCATCCTAGGCAAACTGAAACCCATGCGATTGTGGAAATGATTGTAGGCAATTTCCCATGTCGAGTTCAACCCAAAAGTCAGATTAGGCGGGGGCGGAACGTTATTCGGCTCTACATATTGAGCTTCAAACTCGATGGCAGCCATCATCCGCTTTCCCTCTTCTTTGTACAAGTCAACTCCCTGCAAGTAAGCAGTTTCTGCTGCATTGGCCATTGATGCAAAAGCCATGGTAGGATGGTGTGAATCGCGGGCAGTTTCCTGCAGGATCCCATCAACAAATTCCGGAACAAGGCCTTTGTTGCCCCAAATGGCAGCACCACATCCCGGAGGTTCAATTTGGGTCGTTCCGTCAGATTTCAGATAAATGTATGCCGGAGTGCGACCGCGCCACATTTTGACACCCAAATCGAAAACTGCACGATCGTCGCAGAATACACCAGTATTGATCAACGCCTCACACATGGCGAGCTCTTTGTTACCGTTTTCACAATTTCCGTGAATAACAGATGGAAGATACTGAGTTCTCAACATGTTTTGGAATTTCAATATGTCCGTGTCAGACCATCTAGTGTACGTGTAGCGAATAATTTCCGCTGCACGAGGCCAAACCGATCCGCACCAGGCTGCCTGTATGGGACCATTGGCGTAGGTATGTCCCTTCTGCAAAGTATATGACCATGCGTTCATGATTTTGATAGCATTTTCGGCATACAGTCTATTTCCGGTAATAGCCCAAAGAAGTGCTTGAGTGTAGGCAGCAGCACAATCACGCTGTTCGTCTTTGCAACCAATGTCGGGATTTGAACGCGGTCCACATGAAACACAATCAACCGGATGTGGAGCATAGTCTTTTGCTGCTAACGCGCTCTTCTGCATAGCTTCAAAAGCAGTTTTCTGAGGTTCAACTCCCGAAGCTACTCTCCTCTTGAGTTCGACGAGCTGTGCCTGGTTCACGAGAACCCCCGGATGATTGAATCCAGCAGATTTTGCTGATCCTACGTCCTTGGAAGCGGTAACGCTGACTGTAGTCTCTTTATACACCGGGTTCATTTCCTCATCATAGGTAGCAGTGATGCTCTTCCCCTTTTTAGCGGGTTTCTCAGCTGCAGCCGTTTCCTCAGAGGTTTTGTCTTGAGTTACATTGCTTCCACTGCCTTTCTTGTCACCACCCTTCTTATTTCCACCACTTTTTTCAACTCCGCCAGTCTGATCAGCAGTACCTTCCTTTGTTTGGGTCTCTGTTCGATAGTCTTCTGTGCCTCTTACCGTCTTGTCAACGACCCAAATATTTCTGAACTGATATGGTGTGCCATGTTCCTGAAGGTATATCGGACCTACGCCGGCGTCTCCCAGCACACGTGTTGCACCTTTGACCTTAACCAGTTCCACGTCTTTGTAAACTGTAACACCATTATGTACCAGCGTTACGCGAGCGTTTTCCGTTTTGATTTTGCCGGTAGCATCAAACCGCGGAGCTCTGAATTCGATATCAAATGTTTGCCATTGCATCGGAGGAAAAGCCACGTTCACAGACGGTTCCAGAACATTGGGAATGGCCTCTGCGACATTTCCGAACGCGATGGGACCGGTATCACCGTAGGCATCTTTGATATTCATTTCATAGCGTGACATCAAATACACGCCGCCGTTGGTTACCATCCCCAAGAGTCTGAACTCTAAATGCAATTTCATGTCACCGAACTTCTGCTTTGTGATAAGCGACTCATACTTGCCGGCTTCATGA
>JBGPAN010000460.1:0-3910 GCA_041480785.1 Bacteroidota bacterium
AGACATCCGGCTTGAATTTCGGACCGCGCTTGCGGAATTCCAACAGGCTGTCGATGTAGCTCCTGGGAACGCCTATGCCAGAAGGCAATACTCCTCCTATCTCGCAAGCTTTGAAAGAGGTGACGAAGCGTTCAAAGAGGGTACACGAGCCCTCGAGATCGATCCAAGCGAAAGCAATCTCGTCAATTTCGTGGGAAACGTGTGTTACTACACTCGCCGGTATGACGATGCGATACAGAAGCTTGGTGAGGTACGGACGAAGTACCCGAACAATGCAACACTGCTGAACTTCATCGGGGTAAATTATTTGTTGAAGAACAGGAACAAGGAAGCGATCGCATTGATGGAGGAATCAATAAAGAAGTCGTCCGCGGCGGACCGGCCAAATCTCATGGCAAACTTGTGTTTCGCCTACGCACGGTCGGATCGGCGTGAGGAAGCTGCAAAAATGCTCCATCAGCTGCGTACAGAAATGCGCGGGCAATTTGAGGATGAGTTCATTTTTGCCTGCCTCGACCTGGAGCTCGGTGGAGACAAGGAGGCATTCTTCCGGGCGCTCGACAAGGCGGTTGCGCAGCGTTCATTCTACGTCGTTACTTTGCGAACGGAACCGACATTGGATGGGATTCGTGGCGACCCGCGATACCAGGCGCTCCTGAAAAGGGTGGGCCTTCTGGATTGAGGCTAGTGCGATTGTCGATTCGCGATTTCAGGTTATCGATTAATGAATGTGAGAATCGGGTGATTGTCCGAAGGACCCCTTCGGGGGATCATCGTATCATTGAAAAACTGATAGCGTTAATAGAATCAAAGGAGACCATCTATGAACAAACTCCGCAGTGGCTCCCTCTTCGCCCTGATCGTGCTGCTGTTGCTCGCCAGCCCCATGCTGGCGCAGACCGGCGGCATGAAGGGGACTATCATCGATGAACAGACCGGCTCAACGATGCCGGGGGCAAATGTCTTTCTCGAAAAAACATCATATGGTGCTGCGACAAATATCGACGGAAAGTTCGTTATAGCTTCTGTTCCTCCGGGGCAGTATACCCTGATCGTGAGTTATGTCGGCTATCTGCAGTACAAGCAAGCCATCACGGTTGTGGTCGGCCAAACAAAGACGCTCGAGATCAAACTCCAGCCGAGCGCGGTGCAGCTCAACCCGGTCGTGGTAACGGCGATTGGCACACAGGCAAATCGTGAACATCTCGGAACCTCTGTCTCAACGATCGAGGCAAGCGCCGTCAACACCAAAGGAGCGCATGACATTATCTCGAGCATCGCTGCTCTCGCGCCTGGAGTCAACACCATCGAATCAACGGGGGATCCCGGCTCTGCAACAAGAATTGTTCTCCGCGGCCAACGGTCGTTCATGAACGACAATCAACCTCTCATCGTGATTGATGGCATTCCAATCGACAACTCTGTGTCGGTCGGAGGGGGTACGAGTACAGGCCAGGGAGCTGACGGTGTGGCTGCTGTATCGAGAATTTCCGACATCAATCCGGATGACATTCAGTCAATGCAAATATACTCGGGTCCTTCAGCGGCGTCCTTGTGGGGATCAAGAGCCGCCAACGGTGTCATCGCGATTACGACGAAATCGGGCAGTCAGGGTGGGACGAAAGGCCTGAGCCTGACGGTGCGCTCCCGAACGAGCAGCGATGAAGTGTTGCACCTGACGCCGCTTCAGACGAGCTTTGGCCAGGGATATGGCGGCGAGTACGTGTTCAACGCTTCGTCGAGCTGGGGGGATCCGATATTTCTTAGATCGGGGAAAGCCGATGTATACTCGCGAACCAACTATCTGTACGCGACCGTCACTCAGAAGAATTCGACTGTCACGTATGACCATGCTTCGGAATTGTTCAGGACACCCATCTCTTTGGACTACGGAGCGACCTTGAGGGGAGGAGATGAATGGGGTGATTTCTACCTCGACATGAGTCAGCTGACTCAAAAGGGTATCGTCCTGGCGAACTCTGATTTTGACAGAACCTCAATCCGGGGGACGGCCACGCGCCGCTTTGCGGAGAACCTCATTGCGAAGTTCAACGCATCATACATCAGTTCCAAGAGCGATCGAGTCCAGCAAGGTTCCAACATGTCTGGATTGCTCTTGGGAGGATATCGAACTCCGCCCGATTTCAACAATCAACCATATCTTGTCGACTATGTCGACCCGAACGGCAATGCGACCCTTGGAATGCAGCGAACGTACAGAAATGGTGAAGGAAATCCGACAAGAGGTGCTGGGTACGACAATCCGTTTTATTCAATCTATCAGGTTCCCGTGTCACTCACCACTGACCGGATCATTGGGGGAACCGAAATTACTTACGATCCGATGACATGGCTCAACTTCACCTATAGACTGGGGATCGATTACTATACCGATCGTATCAAGAGCATGAACCCGGTGGGCGATGCAGCCTTCCCCGATGGTGCACTGAGTCGGGCAGCAAATTCGACCTCGGCGTTGAGCACGGACCTGATTGGCAAGGCATCGCAGAGCATCAATGATGATATCGAAGGATCATTCATGCTGGGCATGCATCTTGACCACAACAAGTATGAAGGCATGAATGTCGCCGCTACTTCTTTCATTGTCCCAAATGCTCCAGCGACGTTTTCAAACGCTTTGAACTTCACGCCGGGAGAGTATCTCACCATCACACGATCAGCTGCTGTCTACGGACAGGTGGATCTCAGTCTTTACAGGCAGGTTTTCATCAAGTTCACTGGACGGGATGAGAGCGCTTCGACGTATGGCCCCGACGCCCCGCAGACGTATTTCTATCCCTCGGCGAGCGTCGCATGGCAATTCACACAACTACCAATGCTCAGGGACAACGAAATCCTGAGTTTTGGCAAGCTCCGCCTTGCATACGGCCAAGCAGCAAATCGACCGCCGGCATACGTCACAAGAACGTATTTTCAGATCAATAATCTCTTTTACAATGGTTGGGGAGAAGGTCTCAGCGGGCAATACTATAACGGTGCTGCAGCCCGATCCGACCAGCTGGGAAACTCCAACTTGAAGCCAGAGTTGACCGCAGAGACTGAACTCGGTGCGGACCTCCGATTCTTCAACGACCGTGCGTCGCTGAGTGTCACGTACTATTCGAACAAAACGTCCGACGCCATCCTGGGTATCAATCTTGCACCCTCGACCGGATATGCAAGCAAGTATGCGAATGCGGCATCGATAGAAAACAAGGGGACGGAACTGCAACTCATCGTCGATTGGCTGCATCTTGGTCAGTTCTCCTGGGCAACGACTGTCAATTGGTCCCACAATAAGAACATCGTTACGGATCTTTCAGGCGTGGAGTCAGTGTACCTCATTGGCTTCGCCGCCGATCCAAGCTGCAGAGCAATCCTTAATCAGCCGTATGGTGTCATCTACGGATCGAAGTGGGATCGAAAAGCGGATGGAAGTCTGAACCTCGATGCCAGCGGGTTTCCGCAAACGGCGTCCGACCTCGGTATCATCGGGGATCCAAACCCCAACTACCGAATGGGCATTATCAACACGTTCAGATATCAACGGCTCTCCTTGAGCATCCTCATTGATGTGAAGCAGGGGGGGGTGATGTGGAATGGGACCAAAGGGGCGCTGTACTATTTCGGAACACACGGAACGCAGAACTGGTGGAACTCGGTGAGTGCGGCAGATGCTGCGGCTCTCCACAACTATGATGGACAGACGCTTGTCCAACTGGCCGCTGGAGGCTCAAAGACTTCCCTCAAAAACTCCGATGGTTCCTACTCGTTTCGTGGCTACGTTACTGATTTCGGCGGGGGAAGAGTGATCGTGGACGAATCATATTTCCAGGATGGACCCGGATCGGGATTTACGGGACCCTCTGAACAATTCGTCGAAGACGCCAGCTATGTCCGACTCCGTGAA
>JBGPAN010000461.1:0-3889 GCA_041480785.1 Bacteroidota bacterium
CGGCGACCAAACAACCTCTGCAAGGGCAGCAATGCGAGGAAGGACCATGTACTCTGCCTGTTCAGGAGAAGGTATGAACTCACCCCAGAGACACGCCTGCGCTCCCAGGATGTGATGTTCCTCTTCACTCGTAAGCCCTTCGGGTACCGGCTCGTACGAATACACCTTGCTGACTGGCAGGTAGCCACCGCCAGCAAGAGGCTCGAGGTCTTCTTTGCCCTGGTAGCTATTGAAATACGTGTGCGATCCCGGTGTCATCACTGCATCATGACCTTGTCGTGCGGCAGCAGTTCCGCCTTCCGTACCACGCCACGACATGACAGCGGCGTTCGGGGCAATCCCTCCCTCGAGGATCTCGTCCCAACCGATGAGCCGGCGACCACTCGAGTTGAGGAATTTTTCAATTCGCTGAATGAAGTAGCTCTGAAGCTCCACTTCATCCTTCAAGTGTTCGTTTCTGATTCTCGCCTGGCACTTTGGACATACCTTCCATTCTTTCTTGTCGGCTTCGTCTCCTCCGATGTGAATGAACGTGCTCGGGAAAAGCTCCATCACCTCTGTCAGGATATCCTGCAGAAAGAAGAAAGTGCTGTCATTGCCTGCGCAGAAGATGTCGGTAATGGGCCAGACGCCTCCGGGCGGGACCGTGAACGGGCCCCCAGTGCAAGAGAACTGGGGATACGCAGCGAGGAGAGCTGTGGTATGTGCCGGCATCTCGATCTCAGGAACCACGGTGATATTCCGTTCAGCTGCATACTTCACAATTTCCCTGATCTCATCTTGTTTGTAGAACCCTCCGAGTGTAGCTTTTTCGCCCGGACGCTGAGGATCGCGAACACTCCACGGCTGTTGTTCCCTGTCCGCTCTCCATGCCGCCACTTCGGTGAGCTTCGGATATTTCTTGATCTCGATTCGCCAACCCTGGTCGTCCGTCAGATGCCAATGAAAGACATTCATCTTGTGCATCGCCAGAATATCGATGTAGGTTTTGATGAACTCCTTTGGCAAGAAATGCCGGCTGACGTCGAGATGCATTCCCCGCCACTTGAACCGGGGTGAGTCTTTGATTTCCACGAAAGGGATGCTCCAGCTCTTTCTCGATGCTATTTGTGGCTTGAACACCTCCGGCGGCAGGAGCTGCAGAAGTGTTTGAACGCCGTAGAACAAACCGGCACGGGAATTCGCGCTGATTTGAATACGATCCTTTGCGACAACGAGCGAATACCCCTCCTCAGCCAATGCTGGATCATTTGCAGCACTGAAAACAATTGTCGACTTCGCTTGACTCCCGACATCGGTTACCCGGAGTTTGAACCCTGTCGCACTGCCTAACCGCTCAACTAGATATCCGGCAACTATTTCCTGACCAGGCAGATTGTCAGTGCAGGAGATCTTGGTGCCTGAAGACAGAGAGAAGGATCCGGCCTTGAGGATTTCTGATGAGGGTTTCGGGACGACGCTTATGGCCATTTTCCCCTGGGAGAGTGCTGACAAAAACGTCGCAACGAACAAAAAAGAGACGAAGGGAATTCTGGAATGCATTGGTCACCGCCAGAGAAATTGGAGTGGATACTGTGACTGATGACTACCGACTACTTTTTTATGTAGAGCATAGATGTTGGAATCGCCTGTTTCGCGCTCTTCGGGCCCTCCCAAGAGACTTTGATGTCTCTCCCCCCGGTCTTTTGGAAAAACTGCACCTTGAGTGGATGCAGCCCTGCTGACAAAGCAGCAATTCCCTTCTTTTCGGCCATGCCATGAAGGCCATCATTGTCGACGAGGAGTTTGTTGTCCACAAACAGGCGGCTGCCATCATCCGATGCCACAAAGAATGAATACACACCGTCTTCGGGTGTCTGGACGTAACAGGCATATTCGAGCCCGAAATATTCCAGCTGGGTCCTTGGAGACAAATCGAAGTCCGCGAGTGTGCCGCTCTTCACGGCTTTCAATTTGGTGAAGTCAGGAAGTACGTCCCAATCCCCCTCGAAATATGAGTACTGGATTCCGTTGACGATTCCTTCAACATTTGTTGCGGGTGCCGGCGTCACTTTGGTGAAGGTCGCGGACACCGGTCCGCTCACCGGCTTGCCATCGCGGAAACACCGGGCAGTGACAGTCGTCGTCGCTGTCAGCGTGACAGGTCCGGTTGCAGGCTTCGATGACGCGGCGGGAACGCTGCCGTCAACGGTATAGCGAAGTTCTACGTTCTCGCGATCGGAGTTGATCGTCACGTCGAGAGCATCAATGAAGATGTCGAACTTTGCGCTGATCGAAGGTGGACTTGTGATATCGATTTTTCCGACAACGTCGAGGACGACAACATTGTTGATCGCATCCGGGGCTTTTGTCGGAACGCTGATCACGAGCGCGTCTTCATTGCGCCCGACAATAAGTGACGTGTGTTTGGGATCTGCGAGCATGTATGCCTGCTTTGCCTGATTGAGAATGCCCGGCACAACGAGTTTTCCATCAGACGGCCACTCGAAGACATGGAGAAAGAGCCGCACTCCTCCGTCGATCGGCTTCTGAGTACATCGCCCCCAGCTCAGGCTCTTGAATGGGCTCGCCTTCGTCGAATAGATCGCTTCGTCGTTGAACTTCATCCACTCACCGATCTCACGCAGGCGATCGATGCTCTGCTGCGGGAACACCCCCCGGGATGTCGGGCCGACGTTCAGAAGGAAGTTTCCTCCTTTTGAGGCAATGTCAGCGAGTTTGCGAACTAAATCCTCGGCGGACTTCCAGTGATCATCATGCTTGTTGAAACCCCAGTTGTTGTTCATCGTCATGCAGGTTTCCCAGTACAAACCGGGCATGCCGGTGGCCGGGATTTCCTGTTCGGGAGTTCCAAAATCGCCGGCAAATTCACCTTCCTTCGTGAAGCCCTCCATGCCAGCCCGCCCAGCACCCACACGGTTATTGATGATGATATTCGGTTGAAGACTTCTTACGTAGTTGTAGATCTCTGATCCGTACTTCTGGTTCCAGGTGGATTCCCATTCTCCGTCGAACCAGAGGACGCTGATCTCCCCGTAATTTGTCAGAAGCTCCTTCAATTGGCTCTTCAGATGTTGAACGTAGCGGTCGTAGTCTGCGCCGGTGGTAGGCCTGTCCTTTTCCCATTCTCTGCGCGGCAGATAGTCGGGATGGTGCCAATCCATGATGGAATGATACCAGCAAATCTTGATCCCTTCTTTGTGGCACGCGTCGGCAAGTTCTTTCAGAATATCTCTTTTGAATGGCGTGGACATCACGTCGAAATCCGTGTACTTGGAGTCGAAAAGGCAGAAGCCATCGTGATGCTTCGATGTGATAGTGATGTATTTCATTCCGGCATTTTTTGCCATGCGCACCCACTCGGTCGCATTGAACTTCACCGGATTGAATTGCCCGACGAACTTGTCATATTCCGCCAGCGGGATCTGGGCAGTCGTCCGAATCCACTCGGCGTGGTTCGTGCTTCCCTTCCATTCGCCGGCCGGAATCGAATAGAGCCCCCAGTGAATGAACATGCCGAATCTGGCCTGGCTCCACCACTCCATTCGAGCTTCATATTGTGTGCGCGACTCGTTGAGGTAGTTTTTTACGTCCTGCGGCTGAGCATTGGCAGTGCAAAAGAGGGTGAGGACAAAGGCTGAAATGAGCTTCATATGCAGGCTCTCCTGGTATTGGACTGGGAAAAGCCACAAATGCCGCGACACAATGATCGAATCATGGCAGGGGTACGGTAGCTTTCGTGAAGACGGTGAGCGGAATTGCTCAGAAAAAGGAGAAAATTCCTGTCAATGTTATGGAACAATAACGAGTTAATCAATACATTTTGCCCATGGGAACAATGCAGGACAAAGTGTGCCTCGTGACAGGGGCGAATTCGGAATTGGGAAAG
>JBGPAN010000462.1:0-3883 GCA_041480785.1 Bacteroidota bacterium
AAATGAATCTTCTCTTTACCGATCACCTGATAGTCTTCGTGCCCTTTTCCGGCGATCAACACGACATCGCCAGACCGGGCTTGTCGCAAAGCGGAGTGAATGGCGGCTCGTCTGTCGATTTCCTGCGTCAACTGCGCGCCACGCGGAATGCCCGCTACAATCTCGTCGATGATCCGCTGAGGATCTTCTGTCCGTGGGTTGTCTGACGTGACGATGATGATGTCACTCAATTGACCGGCAACACCTCCCATGAGAGGACGCTTCGTTCTGTCGCGGTCACCTCCCGCGCCGAAGACTGTAATGATCCGACCCCGGCCTTCACGGGGAAGGACATCATGGATTGTCCGGAGACATTTCTCAAGAGCATCTGGTGTATGAGCATAGTCGATGATTGCTGCCCACCCTCTTGGCGAAGTCATCCGTTCGAACCGGCCACGCACGCTCTGTACGCTGCGGATTCCCGTTCCAAGCGTGTCCTGTGAAAGACCCAGCGCCAGTCCCGTGGAATAGGCAGCCAGAATATTGTAGACATTGAACCGGCCCACGAGCGAGGTCGTCACGGTCGTCTGCTGGTTCTTGAACCACAGAGTGCAGGAAGTACCTTCGATGGAAAGTCGGATGTCGGTTGCCTGGACGTCAGCATGTTCTGCAACTCCGTACGAGAAGGTGCGAGCCTGGCTCGATGTTGCGATCTGCATCCCCCAGGTGTCGTCAGCATTCGTGATGGCGACGGCGTCACGCTTGAGGCTGTCGAAGAGTATCTTCTTCGCATTAAAATACTCTTCCAGAGTGCCATGATAGTCAAGGTGGTCCTGTGTCAGGTTCGTGAAAACGGCGGCATCGAAGTCAAGTCCATACACCCTGGATTGGTGAAGTGCGTGGGAAGAGACTTCCATGGACACTGACTGGCAGCCGGATTTGGCCATGCGTGCCAAAAGCTCGTTCAGCTCTAGTGATTCGGGTGTCGTGTGCAATGCTGGGATCACTTGATCACCAATTCTGTACTCGATCGTCCCGAGAAGTCCGACACTTTGACCCGCAGCTTCCAGGATTGCCTTGATGAGGTGTGTCGTTGTTGTTTTTCCATTTGTTCCCGTTACCCCCACCATCGTAAGTGTACGGGAGGGATGATTGTAATAGTTTGCAGACATCACAGCAAGTGCCTTGCGACTGTCGGGGACGACGACCTTGACCACGCCCGAGTGCAGGAAATAGTAGTCCGAGAGCGCTGAGTCTTGCTCGAGGACGACGACGGAGGCGCCGTTTCCGATCGCCGACTCGAGAAACCGGTGACCGTCGGTACCAGTGCCGCGAATGGCGACGAAGCAATCGCCGTGCTGGATCTTCCGCGAATCGTATTGAAGCTGGTGAATGTGCACCTCGTGCGTGATCGCGGAATGCCCATAGGTCGTTTCAAACATCTTAGTGACCTGGACGCCTGCGAGAAGGTCTCCCAACTTCATACATTCACAACAATTTTCTGTTTTAGTAAAGAACAGCCGTCACAACCGGCCGCGGTTCGCATGTCAAATGGATTGTTGCCCCTGCCTGAATCTTCTGACCTGCAGCAGGAACCTGGCTGACTACAACTCCGGACCCGCGCACCTGAATGTCAAAATCGTCGATGACGAGTCGGTTGATAGCGCGTCGCAAGCTCATCCCGCGGACATCAGGAACAATCGGGGATCCGCCGGAAGCATCGGAGCCCGATTCGTTGAGAACGATCTGGACAACATCATCCTTCTCCAGATGTTTCCCTGGCTCCGGAACCTGTCGCACCACAATGTCCCCCGTGCCGACGGTTTGGCATTTCAATCCATGGCTTTCGAGAAGCCGGCTCGCAATGTTGAGCTGCATTGTTCGAACGTCGGGAACGGTGATGCCATTTCTTGGTTGCTGGTCCTTCGGCTGCGGTGTTTTCGTGAAGTGACCCGAGGTGTTGATGATGCGGTCGGCAATCGCGCGAAAAACCGGAGCGCTGACCGATCCACCGTAATAGCTTCCGCCCTGAGGATTATCCATCATCACCAGACAGACAACCTGCGGATCTTCGATTGGGAAGAATCCGACGAAGGAGCCAGTGTAGCTTCCGACACCGTAGTGTCCATCGATAACCTTCTTCGACGTTCCAGTCTTCCCTGCGATTCGGACACCCTGAATGTGCGACTCTTTCGCTGTTCCGCGTTCAACGACTCCTTCAAAAGCCTGGATGAGCAACGCCGCGGTTTGTTCTGAGATCACTCTTCGAATCATCTGAGGTCTTTGTTCAAACAACACTTCACCGTCTCTGCCCTGAACCTCTGACACGACGTAGGGCTTCATCAGCACGCCCTTGTTTGCAACAGCCGCGTAGGCTATGGCAATCTGCAGTGGGGTGACAGAAACTTCGTAGCCGTATGCCATCGTTCGAAGTGTCGTTCCCGACCATTCGTTTGGTTTCTTCAGTCTACCTCGCACTTCTCCGGGCAGGTCAATGCCGGTCGGGATGCCAAAACCGAAATTCCGAGCCTGCCTGTAAAGTCTTTCAGAACCGATAGTTGGACCGATTTTCGCCATGACGATGTTGCTGGAAAGCTCAATCGCTTCCTGAAAGGTAAGCCACTCATATGGATGGGTGTCTGTGATCTTCTGCGGCTTTGCGCGCGAAGAAACCGTTGCGAAGTATATACCGTGCTCAGCATAAAACTTCTTCTCGGGCGTCACCAGACCATTTTCGTACGCGGCGGATGCTGTCACCACTTTGAAAACGGACCCCGGTTCAAAGACATCGGTGACAACCCGATTTCGTGACGCGTTGATATCGTATGAACCAAGATCATTCGGGTTGATTCCAGGAACATTCGCCAGAGCGAGGATCTCGCCGGTCTTTGGATTCAGCATCACCGCCAGGCCAGCGCTTGCTTTGTTCTTTTGAACACCTCTTTTGAGCTCTTCTTCGACAATAGACTGATATGCAAGATTGATCGTCAGGATGAGGTGATGACCGTTTCGTGGTTCGATGCGCGGGTAATCGACGGATGGTCGTGCACGGCCGAGACCGTCGCGCTGCATAATGACAGAACCATCTTTTCCACTGAGGTACTCGTCGAACTCGACTTCAATCCCGGAGATCCCTTTGTTGTCGACATCGGTGAAGCCAATGAGCGTACCGGCGACGGCGTCGTAGTGATACAAACGTTTCGGTTCATCGATGGGCACCACACCGACGAGTTTCTGTGCCTCAATCCGTTTCGCTACTTCCGCCCGAACATGACGCTCGAGCCAGACAAAACGTTTCAGCGAGCCGGAACTTGTCATACTACGCAGCTTGGTCGAGTAGTACGAAGGTGATTTGCCAAATGCGGCAGCGAACTGGCGAGCGATTTCATTCGCGTTTTCACCGACAACCTTCGGGTCAGCCGCAAATGACACAAACATGGAATTCGACGCGAGAACATTGTGATTGCGGTCGTAGATATTTCCACGCACTGCGGGCAGGGCGGCGGTCATCTCGTATTGCTTGCGCGCGATTGATTGATACTTCGACGCTTGTAGAAACTGTACCTGCGTCAGTCGTCCGGCGATCACGAGGAAGAAGACAGCAAAGCCCATCTTCAACGTGATGAAACGTCCGCGCGCCTTGGCCGGTGCCTCGGGTGGCTGTGCCGCTGCCGGTTTCTGAGCCGATATGTCGTTGTTCTCGGGCATCAATGCTCGTGTGCTGCTGCTTCGACAGTACGGATCTTGTCCTGATCAACGTTGAGCCAGCGCGGGACATCAGTTGGATTTCGTAAACCCAGTTCATCTTCTGCGCGCTTGCGGACGTGTTCAAGACTGGATATTTGATTGATGTGCGCTTTGAGGATTTCCTGTTCGCTCAGGATGTCCTGGAGTCGGACTTCAC
>JBGPAN010000463.1:0-3881 GCA_041480785.1 Bacteroidota bacterium
AGAAGTCCGGGCTGATGTGACGGCTGTCTCATAGAAGAGGGATCGGGAGCGTGACATCGGCCGTGCGGTGTCCGAGACAAAGAGCCGAGTCTACTCCCTGCGGATCAACTTCATAAGAACAGAAAGTCCGGTGAACGCAAGGCGTCCACCGGACTTTTTTTGCCTTTCGGGCAGCGTCAGCGAATTGTCTGTTCCCAGTAGACGGTGTTCGTCCTCTGGTTGAAAAGCATGACCTGCTTTGGTACGATGGCGAATCGTGAGCCCTTCCTGGCTTCACCCTGGTTCATGTCAACCTTGAACCGGATCCTGAAGAAGATGTTCGCTTCGTCGTCCTTCGTGGCCCTCGCGATATCGCGTCCGACTTGCCATCGAAAATAGGGATTGAACTTTAGGTAGATGGAAGACGTGCGATATCCCATCCTGATGGAGTCTGCGAGGCCGACGTAGGGGTTCTGCGGAATTTCGGTCGTGACGGCGGGGATGTTGTATGGCGCCTCGATGACCGAGGGGCAACTGACGTTGTAGACCTGATTGTCGGCGTCGTATTGATTCAGATTCGCTTTGAGAACCACCCCAATCACACGCTGGTCGAACTTCTTGTCTTTGGCATACTTCGCTATCTTCGCGAGGTACTGCTGGCGCGCGACGACAGAACGCTTCTCGAATTCCGCGGTTGTCTCGAATTCTGTCTTCTTTCCGACGGCGTTTGTGTAGTTTTCTGATTCATCTTTAGTGAATGTCCACGCTTCTTTCAACATCGCAGTAAATTCGACGGAAGCAATGTTGTCCTCCGGCAATGGTGTCGCAGGCTTGGGTTGTGGTGTCTGTGACGACAGAAGGGATGGAATCACAGCGACTGTCACCAGAAGTGCGATCTTCCGGATCGTATCCCTCAATAGTGTTCTCATAGGTGTCCCCTCATAGCTTGGTGAAACAGGTCGTTCAACGATGATCCGATGCAGCCCGGTCCATGAGCAGCAATCCCCTCTCATCTCTGTGCTCTGCCAAGAAGTCCCTCAAATATACATCTTTTCCCTTAATTTGTGTAGTGATTTCTGGCACGTGGCCCGGAGACGTAGAACAGAGTGCGTCCCCCTCCAGTATCTATGGGGTTCATCCGTGTTTAACGCGCAGCCAGGAAGATGAATTCAGGTCAGCGATTGCTTGAGAAGGCTCCATGGCCTTCCGGACACCTCGAGGCGATGAAGTTCCTCGGCAATGATCGCCTGAACACGGGGGATCTCCGCCCGTCTGCGGGAGATGTTCTCTCCGACAAGGATTGTGAGCGTGTCGATGTCGTACAGAAATGTCTGTTCCAACTCAGTTGCGAAGGGATCGATGTTACGTGGCATTCCAAGATCAATCAGCAAGAGTGTACCACGCGTTCGAATTCGCTCTGCGTTCCTGAGATCCTGCTTAGATAGAATGAACGGAGCGGCTTGAAGCGAGGAGAGGACAATGTCAACGCTGGGGAGTCTCTCCCGGAAAACATCAAATGGAATTGGCATCCCGCCGAGAGTCTTTGAAAGAATCTCGGCCTTGTCTGCCGAGCTGTGGGTCACGTAGAGTGCCCCAATTCCTCGATCTCTGAGGTGCTGCCCCATTTGTTGAACCGTCTCTCCGCTTCCGATGATGAGAGTTGTTTTGCGTTTCAGCTCATCAAAAATATGTTGTGCCAGTTCCACGGCTGCGTTGCTGACCGAGATCGCTCCGTCGGAAATAGCGGTGGTGCTACATGCTTTCTCGCTGCATTTGAGCGCCGTATCGAAGAGCTTTTTCATCACGGGCCCCGCTACACCGGCCTGGTGTGCCAGCTCAAATCCTGTCCGAATCTGGACAAGCACCTGATTGTCTCCAACGATCATGGAGTCTACGCCGGTGGCGACATTGAAAAGGTGCTCTGTGACATTACCGCCGTTCAATGAAAAGAAATTGGTAGCAGGGACTTTGGCTTCAATCGATTTCTTCTTCCGAAGGAAGTAGATCAGTGAATCGGCAAGCAAATCGAACTGATCACTATACACGTACAGCTCAGTGCGGTTAGGGGAAGAAAAGAGAACACCTTCGGAGAGCCCGAGAGATTTGAGTTCCGGGAAAACAGCGCGTACTTCTTCCGGCGAAAAGAAGACCTCTTCGAGCATTCCAGAAGGTGCTGTGTGATGCGATATGCCAACACAAGCCAGTGTCACAAGACTGATTCTCTGTCCTAAGACTTAGTTGAAGCGGTGGAAGTTGCTGAAAAACAGATTGATTATTGTCATCGAGAACGCTGCCACAGCGAACCCGCCAATGGAAAGCACCATCAGGCTTCGGCCGCGCAGAAGCCCGCGCATTTTTGAAATGAACCCAACGCCGTACATTAACCAGATCAAAGCAGTCCCGATCAATTTTGGGTCCGCGTAAGAGTTCCCCGGAAATGCTATGGGCAACCATATCATTCCGGCGGTGATGGCCAGACTCAAGAAGATGAAAGCGAGCGAAATCGCTATGAAGTTCATTCTTTCGAGTGTCTCGAGATTCGGTAGTTTCTTGTAGATGACTCCAAATCGATGTGCCTTGATTTCATGATACAGCATCAGATACAAAAGGCCGTACGCTGCCGAAATGGTGATTGAGGCATAGCCGAGGAGTGCGTTCGTGATGTGCAATCCGAACCAGAAGCTCTTCAAAATCTCAGGAACGATCGGTATATCTCGGATGAACACTGAAGAGAAGAGCTGAAAGAAAAAGGCAATGTTGAGGATGAAGTATCCTGTCTCCTTCGCTTTGGATCGACGCTCAATGACGCAGTATGTGCCTGACACGGAAAAAGCCAACACAGTAAGAATCTCTGGGATCGAAGTCACCGGCGGATGGCTGAAGGAGACCGTTCTCACCACGAGGTAGATGAAATGTGTTGTGAGCAACACAATGAGAAATGTACTTTTGATCCGTTTGGTCCAGGGGATATCCCGAAAAAAGGACTTTCCATATGTCCAGACAAGAGCGAAGTAGAGCAGCGGCAGAGCGATGTTGAGAATCGTGATAAGAATGGTTGTCTCTCCTTTCTGGAGTATCAATTTCTGTCCGAATTTAGACATTTGTTGTGCTAGAAACAAGAAACCGGCAGACCGCGCTCACAGGCGCGTACACATGAGAACCTGCCGATGGCCGATACTCCTTGCCTTTCGCAGCGTCGATAAATATATTGACTGCGGTTTCAACAACCACATTCGAGCATCAGAGACTTAACGAAGGACCCGAACAATGCAACAAGTTCTGACATACCTCGAAGCGAACAGAGATCGCTACCTCAGCGAACTGAAAGAGTTTCTGGCAATTCCAAGTGTCAGTTCGCAGACCGACCACACGAATGACATGCGACGATGCGTGGACTGGATCGCTCATGAACTCCAGAAGATCGGAATGCAGAACATACAAATCATGGACACTCCTGGCCATCCGGTTGTGTTTGGCGAGTGGCTAGGTGCGCCTGGAAAACCCACGGTTCTTCTTTACGGGCACTACGACGTGCAGCCAGTTGATCCGGTCGAGCTGTGGACAACACCTCCGTTCGAGGCCACCATCCGTGACGGTAATCTCTATGCGCGCGGTTCCACTGACGACAAAGGTCAGATCTTCGCGCACTTCAAGGCTCTTGAAGCCTATATGAAGAATACCGGGGGCTTGCCGATGAATGTGAAGATCATCGTCGAGGGAGAAGAGGAAATTGGCAGTGATCACCTGGACGATTTTGTCAAAGAGCACAAGGATCTTTTGAAAGCTGATCTGGTTCTCATTTCTGACTCGGACATGTTCGCGAAAGGCGTCCCTTCTGTATGCTATGCTCTCCGCGGACTTGCCTACATGGAAATCGAGGTCACGGGACCCAACAGCGATCT
>JBGPAN010000464.1:0-3879 GCA_041480785.1 Bacteroidota bacterium
CCATGGCTCGCAAAGTCGCGGATGTCTCAGGCGCGGGTGACACCGTCATTTCGACGCTCACGATGGCCCTTGCCGCTGGAGCGACCGTCCGGGAAGCCTCAATGCTTGCGAATTTCGCCGGAGGTATTGTCTGCGGTGAAGTTGGCATCGTACCCATTGGTGTCGATGTGTTGCATGAGACCGTACTCGATTCCATAAATCATCCGGGAGATGCATGATGGGTGCAGTTCTCTTGCGAAACAACCTGAGCGGGATCCGTCAACAACTCAAGAAGGCAGGCAAGCGCGTTGTCTTCACGAACGGGTGCTTTGACATTCTCCATCGGGGTCACGTGGACTACCTCTCGAAGGCACGGGCGCTCGGTGATATCCTGATCGTTGGGGTCAATACGGATGTATCCGTCAAGCGGCTCAAGGGTGCCCACCGGCCCATCGTTCAGGAAGATGACCGGGCCGCGGTTCTGGCTGCCCTCGGGGTTGTCGACTACGTCTGCCTCTTTGATGAGGACACTCCCTATGAACTGATCCGGGCTCTGGTGCCCGATATCCTTGTGAAAGGCGCCGACTGGTCCGTGGGCGACATCGTTGGAAAGGATATTGTCGAAGCAGCTGGAGGGACAGTTCACACCATAGAATTCCTTCCTAATCGTTCCACGACCACCATCATTCAGAAGATAGTTCAAACCGTTGTTCCGCGGTCCGAGTAGTTTGACGACATTGATCGCGTTATTGTTGAACAATCACTAATCTGAACAAAACGATACTCTGTGCGCAAGTTCTTCCGAGCGACATATTCCGTGGCTGTCATCGCCCTGTTCCTGGCGGCTGTCGTGCTTGGGTTTACCCAGACGAAGCTCTTCAGGTCCTATCTTCGCACGAAATTGGTGCAGCTTGTAGCGAATGACCTCCATGGCGAGCTCACCCTGAGTTCGCTTGAAGGAAATCTCTTCACGGGTTTCCAGGTGGAAAACGTTGTACTCCGGCGCGAGGGGGAACCTGTGGTGACCGTGGAGCGGCTTGAAGTCAAATACGATCCCCTCGGACTTCTCACGAAAAGCGCTGCGGTGTCACGCCTGGTTTTGAACAATCCGAGTATCCACCTCACTCGGTCAGCCACGGGTGAGTGGAATTTTGACCGATTCCTCCATTCTTCCTCGCCTGATACCACTCCCTCGTCGTGGACAATCAACCTGAAGCAAATTCAAATTCGGGGGGGAGCTTTGGAGATCGTCGACTCCCTTGGCCTTGTTCATCGCATTGCCGATAGGTCTCTTGGGAATGAGCCCGAAATGTTCAACTATTCCAAGATCGCGCTCGATTCCCTAAACCTCGACGGAAGTTTAAGCATTCATCCGGGGGAAATCGGCTTGAGTTTCAAATCACTTGCTTGCAGGTCGCCCCTCCCGCACTTTCAACTCAAGAATCTCTCAGGCGATTTCGTCCTTGCCCGGAAAAGCGTATCGGTGCGCAAGATGAGGGTGGAGACTGAACGATCGAAGCTCCAACTGGACGCCCGGTTTGACAACATCGATATCACAGCGATCGACAGTCTGGCCCAACTACAGTCCGTTCCCGTCTCCGTCCGTCTGAACATCGAGCGGCTGGATTTTGGAGAATTGAAACAGTTTGTTGGCACTCCAGTGAAGTTCCTGGAACGCGAGGTCGCCGGACAAATCGATCTTGAAGGGCGCTTTGGACTCATAGATGTTCGAAACGTGACCATTCACACAGGCTCTTCAGTCGTTCGTATCGCGGGGACGGTGGCGAACCTCCATATGCCGAAAGACCTGGAGCTCGATCTGGCATGTATCAAGAACAGGATTGATCCCGTCGACCTCAGGCATCTGATGCCAACGGATAGCATCCCTGATCTTTCAGCCTTGGGGTTCGTGGACTATGAGCTTCGATTCAAGGGGAAACCGACGACATTCAATGTCAAACTGTCAAGCACATCACAAGTGGGGAGAGTCGACGTTGACGGGAATATCGATATTCGCGGCGGCTCGATGTCGTACGACGGTACCATCAAAACAGCGCGGTTCAATATCGCTCCACTGGCGGGAGACAGT
Source organism: Bacteroidota bacterium (assembly GCA_041480785.1). Taxonomy (GTDB): domain Bacteria; phylum Bacteroidota; class Ignavibacteria; order UBA10030; family UBA10030; genus UBA9647. The sequence goes on from JBGPAN010000464.1 coordinate 2,069, forward strand.
GCTTTGACCAGCAGCTTCACGACGACGATCACCGTCCAGGGAAGAGGGACACGGCTTACTGACATGACCTCCGTCGTCCGTGTTGAAATTGATTCCTCGGAATTCTATGGACTGCCGGTGAGTCGTTCTGTTGCAGTTATGGACGTCGCTGACCGGGCGATCAGACCGCGTCTTTCCCTGCGGATCGGTTCGGCACGGATTGATCTTGAGGGAACACTTCAGCTTCAACCACAGGATATAGTTCAGTACGACCTCAGCGGACGCATCAACTCCCTGAATCTCTCTGACATCACGGGGAAGCGAGAACACGACAGCGATGTGTCTTTTGATCTGCAAGCCAAAGGCAGAATGAAAACGGTGGCAGCGCTGTCGGGGGACATCATCCTCAACGTTTTCCGCTCATCCTTTGACACCGTGACGTTTGAGGGAGGGTCTGCTCGAATACTCCTCAATACTCTCGACCAAGAGCCGAGGACGCTGAACTTGACATCAGATATCGTCGATCTCGATGTCCAGGGGCACTTCACACCGGTGACGCTCCTTTCTGCCATTGCTCACGGAGCCGGCTCTCTGGGGGATGCTGCACGATATCGTGTTAACTCCATGGATTCCTTGCGGACCTTGAATCCCGCACTCCGAACCTTCAGAGAATTCCGGACAACTGTTGCTCCAGGGCGAGATTCGACCGAGTATACCGTGAAGTTGAACATCAAGGACTGTTTCCCGGTCGGTGTTCTCCTCGGCAGAGAGCTGAATGGCCGCCTCACGGCAAACGGACGGGTCAAGGAAGCTTCGAGGGGGGTCGAGTGGAGCGGGACGATGGTTGTACCTGAGTTCAGCTACTCGGATAAGAGTGTGAGTTTCTCCCTCGATGGTGCAACTCTCTCCTATGGCGCCACGGGGCTCGCCACGCACGACATATTGCGATCGATGACATTGTCCGCAAGCGTCCGAGCAGAACACTTCGATACACAGAGCCTGCACACGGCAAATATCACTGTCATTGCGAATGTCAAAGGGGATTCCAGTTGGTTTACTCTTGGGGGGGTACTTGATTCTCTCGTCACCGTGCACGCGCAAGGCGCCGGAGAGTTTGCCAACCAGCTGCTGGCGCTGGAAGTCCGGAACCTTCAGACAGAGTTCAGTTCTTCTGAGTTCACGAACACCGAGCCTGTACGCCTAAACGTTGGTCGCGACGGTCTCCGGATCGACAATCTGAAGATGCATCACGAAGGGGAAGAATTATGGGCATCCGGCACCTTCGATCCCACAGGAGTGTCAGACGTTTCCCTTGCGGTGAAAAACCTGGTGGCGGACCATATTCCCAGAATGTTCCGGCGTGCCGTGAACCATGAACCGCTGCCGGCGATGAACGGCATGGTCAACGCAGCGGCGACCTTTAAGGGAAGCCTTGAAGAACCGCAGTTTACCTTTGAATTGAATGCGACGGGGGTGCAGTATCAGGGGCAGAATTTCGGACAGATTGTCATGCAATCTTCATATGCTGAGCGCCTTCTCAATATTTTCGCGCAATTGAATTCCCGGCATGATAGCAGCACGGCAGCGCCTGAGTTGCTGGTGAACGGCACAGTCCCTTACGATCTTTCGCTCAAGGGAGGGTCGGATCAGAAACTCGAAGGGGAAATGAACCTTGACGTCCGGTCGACGCGTTTCCGACTCGAGTTTCTCGATCCGTTCATTCCCGAGTTGAGTAACCTGACAGGTTCTTTGGTCTGCGACATGAAGCTGCGTGGAACAGTTGAATTTCCAACGTACGAAGGCTCCGTCGTTTTGCAGAACGCCAGGTTTCA
>JBGPAN010000465.1:0-3871 GCA_041480785.1 Bacteroidota bacterium
CGATGGGCCTCAGTTCCACATGACAGCCCTCACGGCGCGGGGCTGTCACGCCGTTGCCCAGATCAGAAAGTTCACTGCCGTCGGCTTGGACGAGAACGCGCTTATAGCCGTATGGAGAGTCACCTCCTGTCCAATGGCCTTTGGAGGCGGCCGATTTCATTTCCCGTTGATGCCGCTGATTGCGGTGTATGCTGCTCAGTTTCTCATCGAACCCAGGAAAAAATATGGCACCTTATCACGATTTAAGAAAGGTATGGCATATACTGTGCTTGCCGTATTCTGCATGCTCTGGCTCTTTGAAGCGTATGTGATCTTTTATGGTTGACTCTTCTTCTCCGAAACGAATTGAACGCATTTATGCCGCTGTGCTGTTCGCCGTGGCATCGGCTCGCCTTCTGAATCTTGGATTTCTTGATCTGCAGGCGTGGGACGAGGCTCTCTATGCTGTCCGATCCGTCGGAATTCTTCAATTCGGAGGGATCCTCGATCAGACTTCTTTCTCAATTGGGGGACTCTATTCCTCACTTCATCCCCCGCTCTATGTGTGGCTCACGAGCGTGTCTTTCCTGATCTTCGGAGTGACAGAATTTGCCGTTCGGTTTTTCTCGGCAGTGTTCGGCGGGCTCACCTTGATGGTGATCTACAAGATGGGAAAAGAGCTTAGCAGCCCAAAGGTCGGATTCATCGCGGCAATGCTCTTCGGATTGAACCCTTTTGTTTCGTTTTACTCGAGACAGGGGCAGTTCGACACAACTCTCGTGTTTTTTTTATCCTTGTCTGTCTTGTATCTCCTCAGATATGAATCCCGCGGTGGCCTACACTATGCTGTTCTAGGAGGCCTGGCCATCGGTGCGGCACTGATGACCAAGCTTTTCGTCGGGTTCGGAATCCCCCTTACCTATTTTTTCTGGAAGGCCGCGACGCACGAGGGCAAAGATCCCCTTTGGAAACCCCTTCTGGTGTCTCTTGGTGTGGCGCTCCTCGTGTCTGCCCCATGGTACATTTACATGACAATCGTTCGCGGGTATGGCAATCCACTTTTTTTGCTCGACGCCTCGGCGGTCATTCAGCGCTCGGTGGCCGGTGTCGAAGGGAACGTCAAACCGCTCGAAGTTTTCTATTATGTGAACCAACTCTTCGTCCTCTTCCCCCTCGGAGTTATTTGGTTCGCTGTAGGGATGTATCGCGTTTTCAAAAATCGCGACCGTGCCTGGCTCCTTCTGGCCGTCTGGTTCACGGTCTTCTTTGTTGTATTCACACTGATGAGAACCAAGCTCGCAGTCTATCTTCTCCCAATGCTCGTTCCGGCCTCACTCATCGCTGCATACTCACTTGTGGCCGTTGTGAAAGGACTCTTTTCAAAAAAGCTGGCCGCGATATGCCTCGGCGCCACCGGTATTGCTTTCGTCTGGGCTTCCAGGCAGACATGGCGGAACGAAACCAAGTCTTTCCTTTCAGAACTCTTTCAACTGCATGTCCCGTCGCAAGCCGAGTTCGTGGCGTATCTTCCGTTTTTAGTCATAGTCTGTTGTGTCCTTCTCATCGCCTATGCCCTTCGCAGAAGAGAAGATTTCACGCGGCTCAACCTTTTCATGCCATCGATCGTCCTTCTGCCTGCGTTCGTATCATGTTTCTATACGATTGCAGCAGTTGATCAGTTCGAGTACAGGGATGGGGCACATGATCTGGCTGAATTCATTGCAGAACACCAACCGGCGACCCTCGTGGTGGCAGGTTTTGACCGTAATCCACAACTTACGTTCTATTTGGACGGTGCCGATATCGGATGGCGTGATGACATTGAAGTGAGACGACTGAAACCGCCGACAGAGCGATCTGAATTGAGGGCCTGGCTCTCGCAACAAACGAGAGATCTGCCGGCTGATGCTCTTGTGGTCGTCGAGAAAGACAAACTCATTCGCTACGAATGGGTGACGGCTGAGGAACTCATTCCTCCTGACTATTCTCTTGTCTTCGAAAGCCGGCGCTATTCCGTTTTCCAAAGAACGCCTTCTGCAGAGTTGGCACATCTCATGAAGTAACTGCCTCTTTGATCCACCTCAAGTTGTCAAGGGGAACAAAACCGTAGTTATAAAAGTTGAAGCTCCGTATTCCGATCTCTTTCGCAACGGACATCTTGTCAAGAAATTCCTTCTTTCCCCCGCTTTCCGGCAAGCCAAGCTGCAGCCCCAACGTTATTTCCGCATCCCCCACCAGCGATCCAAGCGCTTTCAAAGGTTCGCGAAGTGAAAGCCCGTCTCTCACATATCCCAACGCAAGTACGCCCCCAGCGGTTTTTGCAGATGCGGCCGCATCGACACTTACCATTTTTCTTGCGAGTGGATCCACATAGATAAGCTGTCGCAATTTCGTGTGGCCTGCAACGGTCATCAACTCTGCAAGCAATGACTGAACAACAGATTTTCTCCACTCGAAGAATGGTTCGATAAGTTCTGACGGCAATGTATCCGAGTTGGACAGGTCCGCAGCTCCTTTCGACGGATCTCCGAAATAGCTCTCGAGTTTATGTTTGGTCAATGCCCGCAACGCAACGAGATCGACTCCCGCCAACTTTGCGCCCATGAGGCATGCCTGACAGAAACAGAACCCTAAAAGCATTCGCGCCGCTTGTGTAAGCTCAATCCCCTCGCGTTCATGGTGAAAGCCATGAGTATAGCCCTGAAATTGAAGAGCCTCGAGCTCGATCGTCTCCACACCACGCGAAGCGATATCAGCAATCAATGTTCGAAGATACTTCCTGACATCCGGATTGCTGGGACACAGGTTGTGGTAAAGCCTGTCGCCAAACGCATCTTCGCTAGCAATTTCCGGATGACTTGTCCCCAACGGCGTATTGTGACAGCACACCACCCATGCCCTCGTCTTCATCCCCCACTTGTCGGCAACCTTTCTCACCCTTTCGAGACTGTGCCCAGCCGACACCAAGGAGTTGACCTTGGGATGGAGTTTTCCGTACAGTTTTTGGTTTGGGTTGAAGTAGACCGTACCGTCTTCAGGGAACACTACCTTCCGTTTCGGATTATGGGGCTCAAGAAACTTACCTGCGTGGTAAGCCGTGGCAAGACTAATGCTGGTTAGTCCATTGCCGGTGAGGTTCCGAAAAACTTGCTCATATCCCTCATCAACGATATCCCAGAGGTACGTCCACATCGAGGCGGAGTACTTTGGCAAACCTGCAAGAGTGCTCACCAACTGAGAGCGGGTTACTGCCTGCGCAGCAATGGGGGCTAGGGCTATCGATGTCAGAAACTTGCGGCGGTTCATAGTTTCCCTGAAATAGGAATAGTTGATAGTAACAAAGGTCTCGTCGACAATGTAGCTCAATGAGGTTTTGATTTCAAGGTCCGTGGAAAAAATGTTGAGAAGAGAAAAGGCGTCCGTCGCAATCTGACGGAGTTTTGGACTCCTGTACTGGCATTGATCGTCGCCACCCTGCCACAAGTCCTCAACGAGATGGAGTGCAGCCCCTTGATTCCGATCCGAAGCTGCGATGATAGCCGATTCGCGGTTACTCCAATTGCGAATGTTCGTTCTCTTGGAATCAAACAGTTGTCCTTCAAGACGCGAAAAGTCTTTGGCCACTCAAAGGCTTGATTGAAGACTCACGGAGGACTATCGCAGCTCTGATTCCTCGGTACAAATTTAAAATTAGGACCGGTCCCAGGCCATCGCTTGAACGGGTTCGGAGCCCTATAAGGATCACAATCCCGGGGATCCCTCGATGCAGAGGGAAGCACGAATTTTCGTCCCAGCTTAGACACCAATGGCAAATCCCGCCAATTGGCTGCCCGGTCGGTCTCGCCATTTTCTTCTACATGGGCGTTCCAAAAGGGACCAAGATGAAAAAAAG
>JBGPAN010000466.1:0-3869 GCA_041480785.1 Bacteroidota bacterium
ATAGTTGTTCGCACAGAAATTCAGGACCTCTTTGCTCGGTGCGCCCGCCGGAAATTCAACCTTGATCCTCGCCATCTGAGGGGACTTGATATAGCGCTCCTCTTTGAAGAGGCCAGCTCCCTTAATCGTTGTCAGTTCGTTGCTGTAGTGATTGTTGGCTTTTTCTGAGTATGCCATGGAACCTCCTTCATAGAGGTGTGAATTCCTTCAGCAAGTTGATAATGTTGTTCACGGAATCAAATGCCTCGGGTGTTGCCTTGTCATCAGGAATCTTGACCCGGAATTTCTTTTCCAGAAACATTTTGAGCGAGACCATCGAGAATGAATCCACGATGCCGCTGGAAATGAGCTTGGTGTCTTCAGTAATCTGTTGATCGGAATCCTCGTCAAGATATTCCTTCTTCACATAGTCGATGATGGTTTTCTTGATGTCTTCGGCCATAGTCCCTCCTTGGGACAGAAGCAGCGTTGGTTTTGTCTAGTCGTTTTCGAGCGTTGAGATATCCCCTATTTCTTCGCCCCATTCCTTTGCCCGCAGGAGTCTTCTCATGATTTTCCCGCTCCTGGTTTTGGGCAAGGAATCGACGAATTCGATCTCCTGCGGCATCGCCAGGGGTGAGAGTCTCTTTCTGATGTAGTTCATGATGTCCATTGTCAAATCATCGTTCTTCACAAAGCCCGGTTTGAGCGCAATAAATGCTTTGACAACCTCCATATTGATGGGATCGGGCTTCCCAACAGCAGCAGATTCCGCAACAGACGGATGCTCGAGGAGCGCCGACTCTATCTCAAAAGGCCCGACGAGGTGACCCGCAGTATTGATAACGTCATCGTCACGACCGACGAACCAGTAGAAGCCGTCGCTGTCGATGCTCGATCGATCACCGCAGATGTACCACCCATTCTGAAACTTGTTTTCGTAGGTTTCTTTGTTGTTCCAGTACATCCGGAACATCGACGGCCATCCAGGTTTAAGCCCAATCAGTCCGACCGTCCCGACCGTTCGAATCGGTTCGTACGTCTTTGGATTGAGCACCGCCGCCGTGATCCCAGGGAACGGTTTTCCCATGGAGCCAGGTTTGATCTTCATGCCGGGATAGTTCGAAATAACGATCGATCCTGTCTCAGTCTGCCAATATGAATCGTAGAACGGCCTGCCAAACGCCTTCTCCGACCAAATAACCGCTTCGGCGTTCAACGGCTCGCCGACGCTGATAAGATGTCTCAATGTCGAGAGGTTATGCTTGCCGACAGGATCGAGTCCTTCCTTCATCAACAATCGGATTGCGGTTGGCGCTGAGTACCATACTGTTACTTTGTGTTTTTCGATGAAGGCATACCACTTCTGCGCACTGAAGCCGGCGTCCAGAACAACCTGAGTAATGCCATTGGCCCATGGTCCAATGATCCCGTACGATGTCCCTGTAACCCACCCGGGATCAGCTGTGCACCAGTATATGTCCTCTGGACAAACATCCAGAACCCATTTTGCTGTTATTGCTTGAGCGATGACAGACGAGTGAACGTGTAATGCCCCCTTTGGCTTTCCAGTGGTTCCGGAGGTATAGTGAAGAACGGACGGTGTCTCCGGGCCGACCTCTGCAATTTCGATTCTCTCGACTTTCGGAGCTCGCTCCATCGAGAAGGCAATTTCGCCCCGTTCCATAGATCTGTCACCTGCATCAACAACGATCACCCAGAGCAGCTCCGGTAGCATTGACCGGATCCTCCGTACCTTTCCGAGATGTCTACGGGTGGTAATGATTGCCTTCGTCTTCGCATCGTCCAAACGCATGGCGAGGGCATCCTCCCCGAATGCTGAGAACAGCGGCTGAACAATTCCCCCCATCTTCAGAATGCCGACGAATGAGATATAGAGCTCTGGAATGCGATCCATGAATGCACAGATTCGGTCGCCAACATCGAGACCCGTCTCCCTCAATATCGTTGCGAAGGAATTGCTGTAGATCCGCACATCATCGTACGTATAGTGCCTAACCTCACCTGTGTGACCTTCCCAGGTGAGCGCAACCTTTTTTCCACTTCCCATTTCACAGATGCGATCGCTGCAATAGTAACCAATGTTGTACTTGCCATTCTTTCCATACGCCAGCTCTTCTTCCGCCATCTTCCAGTTGAAGTCCTTCACCCGTGTTTCATAGGAGCCGATGTTGCTCATAGGATCTCCTCCTCATTGGTGGTTTCGAGTACGACGAAGGCAACAGCGCTGTTGTCTGAGTGTGAGTGTGCAACGTGAATATTGGATATTGATCGTTCCCGGGCGAGGAGCCCGAGGAGGCCTGAAAGCTCAGGCTTCCAGTTCGGCGCGATCTGAATCTCCCGCCAGAGTGAACCCTCCTCGAGGCCGCAGCCCAATGCTTTTAGCAGAGCTTCCTTGATTGCGAAGAGTGTGGCAAAGAATGTGTCCTGATCAGGCCGCTCGGAGGCATTCAGTATTTCACTGAGAGTGAAAACCTGCTCAAGGAAATCTGTTCGCTGGTTCAGATTTCTGAACCGATCAATGTCTACGATGTCTGTCCCGACACCTTTGATCATGTCTCAATTTCGGATCCGATGCGTAGGAATGACCTCAGTGTCTAAGGTTTCAAGAGAACCTTGTACGCGTCGCCTGCGCGAATAGCGGCAAACCCTTGATCGAATTGCTCCAGGGGCAGCTGATGCGTAACGAATCCGGTCTTCATCAGTTGTTTTGCCAGCCCGGCTTTCAAGAGTTCTTCCATCTGGTCCCACGTCTGGAACACACGGCGCCCGATGATGCCGTGCACCGTAATGCCGCTGAAAATAATATTCTTCGCGAAATCGACCTGCATGGTTCCCGACGGTATCCCGAGGAGCGAGAACGTCCCTCCCATGCGAATGACCCGGGCGGCGTCTTCGTAGGCGCGGTAGCTTCCTGACATCTCGCACGCCACGTCAACTCCTGTTTGATCCGTCTCCCGCATGATCGTCTCGGCAAAGGCATCGCGCTCTTCGGCAATCGCCATGTCGAAGCAGTGATCTGCCCCGTACATCTTTGCAAGAGCGAATCGGCGCGTGGTGAGTTTCTCGTGAGAGAATTCCTGATGCGAGGCATCCGTCACATAGATCCTTTTTGCTCCGGCCCATTTCGCGACAGCAACCGCCATAAGTCCCTGGACACCACATCCCAAAACGGCGACTGTCCGTCCCTTGATCGGCGCTGCCATCACCGTGTGGGTCGCATTACCAAGGGCATCCATGAAGCTGATGATCTCGTAGGGAATTTCGCGCTGGAAGAACAAGCGCATGTTTTCTGCCGGGACCTTGACGTAGGGCGCCCAGGCACCATCATCGTGCACGCCTTTGATGATTGTATTCCTGCAGACATGGAATTCGCCTTGCAGGCACTGGTAGCATGTGCCGCAGGTGACGTGCATTTCGGCCGTGCTGAAAAACTGCTTCTCCAGGAATTTCAGAAATGTGCTCTCAGCTGCAAGCGACCGTGCCGTTTTCCGCCGCAACAGCTTCTTGAGCGTTTCATTCCTTTTTGCCTTTTCAAGAACAAGCCGGGCGAGATGCGCCCGAGCCTGTTTTCCAGCGTCGACGATTCTGCCGCTAAACTCATGCCCCACTGTCACGGGATCGCTCAGAGCCCTTGTCATTTGAGCCCTCAGTGATTCCTTGGAGTTATAGATCCCAACATCCGTTCCGCATATCGCTCCGGCTGTCACCTGAATAATGACATCATCCGACCGTTCAATGGTCGGCTCGGGTTTGTCGACAATCTGTAGTCCAACCGGCCATTCCTTGCCTTCTACTGGTCTTGGTTTGACGATCGCTTTCATCTTGGGTTTCTTTCCATATTCAGTTTGGCTGTAGCTGATGCTACG
>JBGPAN010000467.1:0-3866 GCA_041480785.1 Bacteroidota bacterium
CGGGATTTCGACGTCCTTCTGCTCGAAGATTTTCTCACCCTTCTCGTTGGAAATGAGAGCTGTACGAAGTTCCCATTCTACCAGATCGAAAGGATGAGTTCCTGGTTTGGTGAAATAGCGCTGAAATTTCAACCCACGCAGATCGGTGGATTTTTCAGCGCGCGCGGCTTCTACGGGCGTCGTGGTCGTCGCCTTCTCAAGCATGTCACTTTCTCCTTGATGATAAACTGTTGAATATGGAAAAGTAGACTCCAGAGAAAATACTTCCCGCGGACAAGCAGATGCCTGTCCCTGGATAGGTCACTATCTTTAGTTAGGTTAACCCTCTCGACGGTGTGGGGATGTCAACCGCCACGTTGGAGCACCCCTGTGACAGTTGAACATCTCGGGGGTAAGGTTCTCTGAGTCAGGATTTCAGTTGACGCAACTGGGTGTGAATATAAGCGGTTGCAGCACCTTTGTCAAGTTAAAATTTAGGCCACCGCGATTTCGATCATAATTTAACTTGACATAACATCGCCGCGCGGGTCCCGGGAGATCTTCAATGCACACACGATCTGAGGGCGACTTTTTTGTCGCAACGTTGGGGGAGTGCGCGGGACAATGTATCGTACTACGATATAATCAAACTCCTTTCTCCAGAGGACGTTTTCGGATGACGGCATTCCTCTCCCCGAGATGGAGAGGAATGGTTCCACGGCGAGATGCAAGGCGCCCTCGTCTCGCATCTCTTTGAAGCGTTCGTTTTGTTTGTCAAGTTTTGTTTGGATGAAAGCACCTCAGGGAGGTATTGCACATGGATGTCGCTGTTGACTTCTCAACGATGCCTGAAATGTTCGGCAGAGTCACCACGAAGTACGCGCGCGGTGAGCGGCCTGTGCTGATGCACAAGGTCGACAAGACTCGGCTGAAGATTGACCGAGGCGTTGCAGGCGAGATGGATGAACGATGAGCCCACCGTTCACGTTTGTGGCTAACGCTTCCTGGCGTTGCCTGAAGGCTGAACCCGGACCGACTTGTGAATCGTGATCTTGTCCCCCACGACCCAGGCGTCGGCAAATCCCATTGCGCTGATAACCCCAAGCCGCTGATTTGCTTCAACCCGTGTGCGGAAATCGCCGACTCTGACTTTGTAGACCGGAGGATCGAATACGACGTACACAGAATCCTCCGTGAGCCGCTGCACGGCTGTCTGCCTCATAGCGTTCGCCTCATCGATGCTTGCTGTGGCGAAGATCTGAATTCGGAATCCCTGCGTAAGCTCGGATTCTACCACCACGCTGTCTTGCTGACGCTCAGTGGCGCCTCGTTGCTGTTCGAATTCATGCTGTTTCTGTATGATCTCAATTTCGTCGTCATAGTCCGATGGATTGAAAGTTCTCTCGAACTGCGAAACGGCAACTTTGTGATCCTGTTCGCCCGTGGGTGAGGTCGAACTCTTCCGTGAACTTTCTGTTGAACCACATCCGGAGAGTACCACAAAGGCCGCAGAGAGTGCTATGACGGGAAGCTTGGGGTTCATTTGGAAATGTAGTTGATCCAGGAATCTGTGTACTCATTCGGAAACTGCTTTGTCATCCACTTCTTCAGTGAATCAGCCTGCTGGTGTGTGTCGAATTTTCCCACGCGAACCCGATAGAGCTTGTCATAGGGCTCAAAGTAGTTGAAAATGGGGATATCGCCACATCGCTCGCGGGCCAATTTCTGCGCCTGGAGAGCGTGGTGTGTGCGTGCGAACGCTCCCACTTGAACTGTGTAGGCGGGATTGGCAGGGCGTTCGATGGGCTTGATGGAACGGGAGGAAGATTTCGAAGTCTTGACGACCGAGGCGACGAGCGTGTCATGTTGCGACGTGAATCCTGCACGCTTCGCGCGGGCCGAATCGGCTCGCATGAGAGAATCAACTTTTGCACGGACCGAATCTGAGATTGTCTGGCTCGCGACTGGCGCTCCAATCTTTTTCGCTGTCCCTGCTTCTTCCGAAGAGATGCAGGCACAAAGGGTCAGCGCCAACACCAGAAGGAGTGCGAAGAATGCCTTCGCTCCATCGAGATTATGCACGATTCGACTCATTAATACCCCGTGGCTTTTGGGTCGTTTTGCTGTGTCACAATTTGGACGCTCAAACTTGCACCAATGCGGGTCGCACCTGCCTGGATGAGTGACCGGGCCTGGGCGTGGGTTCGTATTCCACCGGAGGCTTTCACTCCCATGGACGGCCCAATTGCTTTTCGAATCAGGCGAACGTCGTTCACCGTTGCTCCGCCGTTGCCAAAACCAGTGGACGTTTTCACGAAATCCGCCCCGGCTTCCTTTGCGAGCAAACAGCCTTCTGTTTTTTCCTTGTCATCTAAAAGAGATGTTTCGAGGATGACCTTTGTCAAGACGCCGTGTTGTTTGGCGACAGCGACAACCGACTGAATGTCGCTCAAAACGAAATTGCTGTCTCCCGTTTTCAGCATCCCGATGTTGATGACCATGTCTACTTCCTGCGCGCCATCATGAATGGCTTGAGCGGCTTCAAACGCCTTTGCTTGGGAAGAAGTGGCTCCCAAAGGAAAGCCGACAACCGTACAAACCTTGACCTTGGAACCGTTGAGCCTTCTGGTGCACATCCCGACATATGCCGGATTCACGCAGACCGTTGCGAATCCGTAGGTCATCGCCTCGTCACAAAGTTGCTCGATTTGCTGTCTCGTGGCCTCCGGCAGAAGGAGAGTGTGGTCAATGACGCTTGCCAGTGAAGCATCAAATGGAACTGGTTCGCTCGGCAGAGTCTGAAACATCAGAATAGATCCAGAGATCAACAGGGAATGAGGTTCTCATCCACAGAAACCTCAGCAATATACGAGAAAATCCACGAGTTCCAAATCCCGGGTGCGTCTGACGGCGCATCCGTGCTGCCAATCACCTCGAGGATTCGGTCCCTCTTTTCTGGAGAGTCACACAGTATTCCGTGATATCGTCGGAGAATACTCTTGTCAGTACAATCCGTACAGCGGTCCATAATTCCTGCAGGCCCGGAAGTCGGCACTTTCGAGATCTTTTGAACCGAATGCCGTCCACGCGCTGGGGCGGAAAATCTGTTCATCATCGACGTTGTGCATCGAGACTGGAATTCTGAGAATGGAGGCGAGCGTGATGAGTTGGCTGCCGATGTGGCCAAAGCTCATCGCACAGTGGTTTGCTCCCCAATTGTTCATCACGGTGTATGCGTCACGAAAGGGATCTTCGCCGCTCTGCTTCGGCGCGAACCACGTCGTAGGCCAGGTTCGGTCAGTCCGTTCTTCGAGAGTGCGATCAACCTTTTCTGGAAGGTCGACGGTATATCCTTCCGCGATCTGAAGCGAAGGTCCGAGTCCTTTAATCATATTCAGCCGGAACATGGTGGCGGGCATTCCGCCGCGTGTAAGGTAGCCGGAGGAGTATCCACCGCCGCTGAAGTACTCTCTCTTTGCTGGATACCATGTCACCGCTTTCAGGCACATGTGTGCTTCTTGTTCGGAGATCTCCCAGAACGGTTTCATCACCGGCTTGCCATCGGTGGACTGATGCCCTGAGCCATCAAGTGCAGCCGCCCCCGAATTGATGAGATGAATGATACCATTCGCGGCAGTTCCTGTCAGTTTGTGTCCGGTTACGCGCTTGACCGCGGCAGGACTCCAGTACGTCCTGACATCAGCGAAGATTTGTGCGGTGTTCGTCAGTAAATGACCAAACAACATACAGAGTCCGTTCAGAGAATCATTTTCTGTCGCTATGATGATCGGTTGACGGATGCCGTTCCAGTCGAAGGATGAATTGAGGATCGCTTCGAGGAAGTCGCCATTCGGTTTGTGATCCGTCCACTGCCGTTGTCCCTGGAA
>JBGPAN010000468.1:0-3858 GCA_041480785.1 Bacteroidota bacterium
AACCCTCGACCTTACACACGAGAGGGGACGTCTTACGCTCAGGTTTGTCAGTCCCCTCTGTGGGAAGGCTTGCGTGTGAGAGAGAGGGGATTCAGGGGTGTGTGCTTTGTCCGGCATGGTCAGTCTTGTCTTTCAAATGCATCCCTGCTTTGGCTGATCCGCTTATTCAAGGTATCTGCAGGACGCGATACTACTTCGCTCTTACTCAAAAGCTGCGCAACATAGACCTGTCCTAGAGAGATGCCGCCATCATTTGGTGGAACTCTTTGGTGCCAATAGGGCTGAAATCCTGCCTTTCGTAACTGTATGACTGCACGTTCGGTGAGGAACCTGTTCTGAAAACACCCGCCCGAGAGCACAACCCGTTCGAGTCCTGCTCTCTTCGCTACTTCAACAATCGCCCCGACAAGAGCGTTGTGAAACTTCTTCGCAATAAGCGAACGAGGGACAAGTTTGCGGACATCGACCATCATCTCGCGTACCATCGTCGCCCAATCGACCGTCAAACGTGCGCGTCCCTTCTGAGCCGGGAATCCGACGCTCTCTGTGGGTTCAATCGGTGTCTCAATCACTTCGCAACGATAGGTTTGCTCAGACTGCTCTCCGGCAAGAGCAAACTCAAGCTCCATAGCCGCCTGTCCCTCAAAAGTATTGCGCTGCCGCAGGCCGATGATCGAAGCAACACCATCAAAGAGCCTCCCAACGCTCGATGTCAGCGGAGCGTTTACACCTCGCTTCAACATCTGGTGAACGACGCTGAGTTCCGCGACTGAAAATGCTGACAAAGGTGAGTTGTCTTTGTTCTGAAGAAAGTCATCCCCCAGCAGTTCATAGAGCAGTCCCGCCGCTGACCGCCTTGGTTCCTTAATCGCCTTTTCACTACCAGGCAAGCGGAACTGCCTGAACGAGGCGAATCGTTCGAATTCTGCTCCCTGGCTGACGAGAAACTCCCCACCCCACACAGTGCCATCAGTTCCAAAGCCTGTGCCATCCCACGAGACGCCGAGCACTTCGCCCTCGAGCTGATTTTCTACCATACACGACATGATGTGGGCATGATGGTGCTGGACCTCGACAACTTCGTGACCCATTGCCCGAGCTTCTTTTGTCGAAAAGTAGTCTGGATGCATATCGCACGCCACAAGAGCAGGAGTGACTTCATACATACTCTGCAAGTCAGCAACTACCTTTCGAAAGGCCTCCAACGATTGGCGGGTTTCGAGGTCGCCGATGTGCTGACTCACGAATGCATTCGTGCCCACCGCCACCGTTACCGTGTTTTTCAAATGGGCTCCGACACCGACAATCGGCGCACCTACTGCTTCAGACAACTGAACCGGCAGCGGCGCATAGCCACGAGCCCGCCTTATAACAAGCTCGCGCCCTAATATGACCCGGACAATCGAATCGTCGATGTGCCTCACGATCGGTCTGTCATGGACCAAGAAGACATCTGCGATGCCGCTGAGTCGCCTCAGCGCCTCACGCTCCTCGATGCAGATTGGCTCATCAGAAATATTGCCGCTTGTCGCCACGACTGGATGACCCAAATCCGCCATCAGTATGTGATGAAGAGGCGTGTACGGCAGCATGATGCCAAGGTTTGGATTGGCAGGAGCAACGGAATCTGCCAAACGCAAAGTCGAGACGAGTTTGCCGTACAATGCTCGGTTGTCCTTTCGCTCCAGGAGGACGATTGGCGACTCAGGCGAAAGGAGCAAACGTTTCTCGAAATCGGAGACGACACATTCTTCCTGAGCTGCTTCAATCGACGGAAACATCAATGCGAAAGGTTTTTCCTCGCGGTGTTTCCTCTCGCGCAGGCGCCGAACTGCCTCCTCGCTGCGGGCGTCAACCATGAGATGAAACCCTCCGAGGCCCTTTACGGCAACAATCTTTCCCTCTCGTATCGCCTGTTCTGCGCCGAGGAGGGCGTCGTGATCACGACAGACCGTCTTCCCTCCTTCGTTCCACAATTCGAGCCTCGGACCGCAAACGGGACAGGCTATGGGTTGTGCATGAAAACGACGGTCGTTGGGATCATCATGCTCCCGTTGACAATCGGGACACATCGG
This sequence comes from Bacteroidota bacterium, assembly GCA_041480785.1. Taxonomy (GTDB): domain Bacteria; phylum Bacteroidota; class Ignavibacteria; order UBA10030; family UBA10030; genus UBA9647. The sequence continues at coordinate 2,076 of JBGPAN010000468.1, forward strand.
GAACCGCTTCATCGATGTGTTCGGACGATCGTACGGAAGCGATTCGATAATTGAAAACCGCGGCCCACAATTCGTGCAGTTCGTAAATGGATAGAGAAATCGACGATTGTGGGAGTCAAGAACCTCTGCAAGACAATCGGGGCACGTTGCTATGTCCGGGAGTATCAGGGCAGTCTTCGAACCTGCACCGTCGCTCTCCTTGATCTCAAATGCCGCATAGCCGACAGGATCAAGGAACGAGAACTCAAAGCTCTGAATAAATGCCCTCGGAGGTTTATCGTTTTGCAGGCGCAGCACAAATTGGTCGAGAATTCCCTTTGCACCTTCTGCTTCAACAAACACGCCTTGAGCGGTGTTCGACACCCATCCAGGCAGCTTCAATTCTGTTGCCAATCGATAAACGAAGGGTCGAAAACCGACCCCCTGCACTGCACCTCGGATGCAGGCCTTCAATCTTAGCTGGGGTTCAGGAATATGTGGTGCTGACTTGACCAAGCGACGGACTCTGTCAATGACTAGATCAATCTGTGGTTGCTCTGAAGAAAACCGCGATGCAAACCGAGGCCTGAAGCCAATTCCAGAACTTCCTCATATTCTCTGGCCGTTATCGTCCGGCCGAGCTCATTGTATCGAATTGCTTTGTAGGCTGGCCGGTACTGATCCATGATGTTGACGTAGGAGTCTGGAGACACGTCTCGCGAAACGAATTCCAACACTTTCCTTGAGCCGGCGAGTCTGTTCGGCAAAACCAAATGTCGTATCAAGAGCCCTCTCTGTGCAATGCCCCGATCATCAACCTCAAGATCGCCGACTTGGCCGTGCATTTCGCGAACGGCTTCTGTAACGACATCCCAATAGCGCGGTGCACCAGAGAACCTCTTTGCAGTTTCGTTGTCCGAGTACTTGATGTCTGGCATGTAGATATCGACGACGTCCTTCAAGAGCCGCAGAGTCTGGACCGATTCGTAGCCTCCGCAATTGTACACAAGCGGGATCGAGAGGCCACGGTCTACTGCCGTGACGAGCGCCTGGACAATTTGGGGTGTGAAGTGCGTGGGAGTCACAAAATTGATGTTGTGGCACCCGCTTCGTTGCAGCCTAAGCATAATCTCTGCCACATCGTCGTTCGAAACCGACCTGCCAAGCCTCATGTGGCTGATATCATAGTTCTGGCAAAACGTGCATTTCAAATTGCACGACGTGAAGAATATCGTTCCCGAACCATTTCTTCCAGTGAGAGGAGCTTCTTCCCCGTAATGCGGCGCCGCGCTGGAGATGGTAACATTCATTGTGGACCGACACACGCCGTACCGCCCTTCAAGCCGCCATGCGCCGCATTCATGCGGACAGAGCGAGCATGCTCGCATCATCTCTCTTAGCTCAGCCGCCCGGTTTTTCAATTCTTTGAGGCTGATTCGAGACCGATATGAAGGCAGAGATCTCTGTTCGCTATCGACTTGTCGCCCCAACGTATGCGCCCCCGTCACCCTCATGCTAAGTATGTTGTTCGAGCCAGGAACACCACTCCGAAATTCCCGCCTTCGTGGTGCAGGAAGTCTCGAACACTTTCAGTGATGGATTGATCTTCAAAGCATTGTTCCTGAGGGCATTGAGATCACAGTTCACATACGGGAGAAGATCGACTTTGTTGATGATCAGGACAGAAGCGTTTTGAAACATGCCGGGATATTTCAGAGGTTTGTCGTCCCCTTCCGTCGTGCTGGCGACGACAACTTTCATTGCTTCCCCGAGGTCGTAGTTCGAGGGGCACACAAGATTGCCG
>JBGPAN010000469.1:0-3852 GCA_041480785.1 Bacteroidota bacterium
AAAATGTCTTTTGTGAACACAACATCCTCAGGGATCTAAAGCCAGCCTAGGTCTGACCGCACTGTTCATCGCCAACCATCACGCTGGACATTTGGCCACTCCGGTGTATCACCAACAGTAACACGGTCTGGTACTAACTCGCACAAAGACTACCACTGAGTGAAGCACCCACCTCAATTTCAGTCAATGTTTTCTTTGATTGAATCATCTATTCTGAGTTCGTCAGACAACACGTGCTGCACCAAACGTCGCCCGTAGCGCAGAGAGTCCATTTCCTTTGTTTCGATCTAACCTTGCCCAAGAAGACGATCGGGAATATGGGCGAAGTGCACTGACGAAATAGAATTTCGCAGCTGCAAATCCCGCAATCGGCTTAAAGGGAAGTTGCTATGGTGCAGTTGCACCGGATCGACAGTCTTCCGATGAAGTCGCCGGCCAAGGGAGAGGCATAGACGCAATCCGCACTGGAGATGTCCATCCACAATTGGCAGCTCCGAGATGACATCCGAGTCTTGCGGTTCGTTTCATGCTTGCGTACAATGATCATTGGAAAGATGCGACGCGTTGATGCGGGGGGTGCAATTTCCCTTCATCATAAGACAGGTGCAAATAGCTATGAATCGTTTTGTATGCTTGATTATCCTGGTTTTTCTTCTTAGTGAAAGCAATTTGAATGCTCAGTGGATCCAAACCAACGGACCCTTCGGAGGCCAGGTCAATTCTCTTGCCATGATTCCCGCCAGTGGCGGATCCGGCTCGATTCTCTTTGCAGGGACAAGATTCAGCGGCGTGTTCCTGTCCACCAACAATGGCACGACCTGGACCTATTCCGGCTTGGGGAACAGGGCTGTCACTGCACTGGCCGTGAAAGGCTCGACTCTCTTTGCGGGAGTGGAGGACCTCGGCGTGTTTCAGACGATCGACAATGGCATGACCTGGACCTCTGCCGGGATGGCGAACAAGAGTGTTCTTACACTGGCCGTGAAGGGCTCACATCTTTTTGCCGGCACAAGTACCGAAGGAGTGTTTCTCTCCGCTGACGATGGCAAAAACTGGAGTGCCGTGAATGCTGGTTTGGCCAGCACATCTGTCCTTGCTCTTGCGATGAACGGATCGAACCTTTTTGCGGGAACCTATGGTGGCGGCGTGTTTCTTTCCACCAATGACGGATCAAGTTGGACAGCGATCGGAGTAGCGAATACTGTTGTGTGGTCTCTTGCCGTCTCCCCCGCCAGTGGAGGGTCCGGCACGAATCTCTTTGCTGGGACTGATGGCGGAGGTGTCTTTCTTTCCACCAACGGCGGTACAAGCTGGACGGCCGTAAATACGGGCTTGACAAACAAAAGTGTGATTTCCCTTGGGGTGAACAGCTCGAATCTGTTGGCAGGAACCTTGGGCGGGGTGTTTCTTTCGACTGACAACGGCACGAGTTGGACCGCCACAAGCTTGACCAACACTTCTGTCAATGCTCTTTTCGTGAACGGATCGAACGAGTTCGCGGGAACTGATGGCGGTGTGTTCCTTTCCACCAACAACACCATCTGGAATGCCGTTAATACCGGCTTGACAAACACGTCTGTCTATGCACTTGCCGTGAAGGGCTCAAACCTCTTTGCCGGCACAGATATCGCCGGGGTTTTTCTCTCAACCAACAACGGCGCGAGCTGGGCTGCCGTCAATACTGGCTTGACGAAAAAGTCTATCTACGCGCTTCTCGCGAACGGACCGAATCTCTTTGCGGCAGCTTATGGAGGAGTATTTCTTTCTACGAACAACGGCACAAATTGGGTTGCCGCGGGGTTGACGGGAAAAGCTGTCAATTCTCTTGCCGTGATCGGGCCGAATCTCTTTGCGGGCACTTACGGCGATGGAGTGTTTCTTTCCACCGACAACGGCGCCAGTTGGACCGCCGTCAACAACGGGTTAGATTATAGAGAGACTGTGGCTCTCGCCGTGAACGGTCAAAACCTCTTTACGGCAACAGCCGGTACCGGTGTATACCTTTCAACTGACAATGGAGCAAATTGGCATGCCGTAAACGAGGGAATTTGGACGACAAAGAATATGAGATGTCTCTTCGTGAATGGTTCGAATCTCTTTGCTGGGCTTTATTGGGGGAGCGGTGTTTATCTTTCCACCAACAACGGCACACGCTGGACAGAAGTTAATACCGGGTTGACGAACGCAACTGTCATGTCTTTTGCTGCGATCGGCTGGAGCGTGTTTGCGGGGACTGATAACGGCGTGTTTCTTACTTCTAATGATGGCACAAATTGGACGGGTGTGAATAGCGGCTTGGTGAACTCGACTGTCCTCTCCCTTGCGGCGAACCCCGCCTCCAGCGGGGCAGGCGGCTCAAGTCTTTATGCAGGGACTGCCAACGGGGTCTGGCTACGGACGATGAATGACTTCATCTTTCCACTCGCTCCTTGGTTTGGCGCTAGTCGTGTTACAGTCCCGACGATTCTCAGTTGGAGGTCGAATCCTCGGTCCACGTCATATGCAATTCAGATTTCGGCAGATCCAGGCTTCTCGAATGTTGCTATCAATGATCACACAACTGACACAAACTATACGGTTCCGGGCTTGCAGCCTTTCACGCTCTATTATTGGCGTGTAAGGGCGGAGAATGGAAGCTGGGCATCAGAGTGGGGAAGCGGCCGATTTGTGACCAAGATGTTGGAGGGGCCCCAATTGCTGTCCCCCAGTTCAGGAGCAACTATCGTCGGTACGACGCCAACGTTCAATTGGAATCCAGTCGGCGAGTCTTCGAAATATTCTCTGCAGGTATCGACTCGGTTGGCTTTTGACACTTTGGTGTATTTGGCCAATACTTGGACCACAAGTGTCACCTCACCTCAACTCCAAAGCTTGACGACGTACTACTGGCGTGTTAGGGCGATGTCGACAAATGACACCACGGCCTGGTCGAACATCAGCAGTTTCGCAACCGGTGTTGGACCACCCGAAGCGCCAGTTCTGGCTTCACCAGCAGATAGCACAGGGAGTGTGCAACTTAGTACAACACTCAGGTGGAAAGAAGTATCTGGGGCCACATTGTATCATCTTCAGTTGTCAACTGCTTCTGTGTTTACATCTACCGTTGTGGATGATTCGACTATCGTCGCAACGACGAGAGCGGTTGGGCCTTTGTCGCTTGCGACTACGTACTTCTGGCGGGTGAGAGCAAGAAATAACGTCGGGTATGGCAACTTTTCGACCGTGAGGCAGTTCTCCACCCTTCGGACGACACCGGTGGAGCGCTCTGGGAGCGAGATTCCGAGCGAGTTCGCACTCAGCCAAAATTACCCCAATCCTTTCAACCCGAGCACAACCATCAGCTACTCATTGCCGATGACGGCAAACGTATCGCTCGGGGTTTTCAACACACTGGGTCAACAGGTGGCATTGCTTGTGAATGAACGGAAGGAAGCGGGATACTACCAGGTAACCTGGAACGCAAACGTCTCCAGCGGTTTCTACTTCTATCGCTTGCAGGCTGGAGAATTTGTAGAGACGAGGAAGATGATCTTACTGCAATAGTATCAAGGGAGTCAGGGCTTGGAGGCATGGAGGGGCTAGCGAGAAACTGGAAAGGCTGGGTTGCTAGGGGATTTTCGATTGTTGATTTCTGATTGACGATTGAAAGAGCAGTTTTCAAATCATAAATCGGCATTGTTTCGTGCGCCTGAAGGGAGTCGAACCCCTAGTCCTCAGCTCCGTAAGCTGATGCATTATTAATGCCGATCCTTCCTAGTCTCTATCTCAGTTGATACTCCAAAACACTTTTTGTAGTTTCAACTGCAATCTTTCTCTCCATGTATGTCACCCAGCAATCCCTCCGAAAGGAAA
>JBGPAN010000470.1:0-3828 GCA_041480785.1 Bacteroidota bacterium
CCATCCATCGAGGAGAGGGTTGTTGATAGTCCTGCGCTTTTCGTATCTTTGGTGAAGGTATGGAAACTCTCCGAACGATTATCGTTGACGACGAAGAACTTGCCCGGAGCATCATCCGCGAGTACCTCGAAGACCACCCCGAGGTCGTCATCGAGGCAGAATGCTCGAACGGCTTTGAAGCAGTCAAGGCAATCACCGAGCTCAAGCCGGACCTTGTGTTTCTCGATGTGCAGATGCCGAAGTTGAATGGCTTTGAAGTCCTCGAGCTCATCGAGTCCGACCTCACTGTCATCTTTGTAACGGCATACGAGCAGTACGCCGTGAAAGCCTTTGAAGTTCACGCCATCGACTACCTCCTGAAGCCCTTCAGCCGTGAGCGTTTTGATGAGGCGCTTGAACGGGCGAAGGAAAAGCTCAACAAGGAACTCTTTTTCCCTCAGCAAGAGGTCATTCAGTCCGCAAGACCGAAAGGCGAACCGGTGGAACGGGTTCTCGTGCGCGACGGCTCAAAGGTTTTTGTCATACCAGCCGCCAAGATCGATTACATCGAAGCACAGGATGACTATGTCGCCATCAAATCTGACGGAAAATCTCATCTAAAGAAACAACGGCTCGCAGACCTCGAATCACTCCTCGATCCGAAACGGTTCGTCCGTATCCATCGGTCGTACCTTCTGAACGTCGACCGGCTCGCCCGACTCGAGCTCTACGCCAAAGACAGCCGAATGGCGATTCTCAAGGACGGAACGCAATTGCAAGTGAGCCGCACCGGGTATGATAAGCTGAAAGCGCTGTTGTAAAACTGTGGAATTGAATATTCTTGCCGTCGTCCTATCGATCACAGCGAGGAGATGAACTGTGGATCCGATGAACGATGAGCTAAACGGATCTTTCCATTTCCTAAGGAGTTGCTCCAATGCATAGGCTACTTGCGTTTGTTGTCGTCCTCGCTCTCCTCGTACCCTTCGCCACCTTTTCCCAATCCACAGTCATCAAGGCCGGCAAGATGGTCGATCCGAAGAGCGGATCCGTGCTAGCCAGTCAAATGATCCTTATCGAAGGGTCGAGGATCAAGGCGGTTGGGACAAACATCTCCGCTCCAAAGGGAGCAACGCTTCTGGATCTGTCAGCCTATACCGTCATGCCTGGTTTGATCGACTGTCACACTCATATTCTATTACAGCCCGAGGATGAAGGACTGATTCCTCCGGTAATCACTAAGTCTCAGGCCTTTCGTACCGTTCAGGGCGTCGCAGCAGCAAGAAAAGACCTGGAGGCTGGTTTCACGACTCTGCGGGATGTGGACAGTGAAGGGGCCGGCTTCGCAGACGTTGCGATCAGAGACGCCATTAATCAGGGTATCATTCCTGGTCCACGCCTTTTCGTCGCGACGGACGCACTGACCATCACGGGGGGACACATGAACATCGAGGGCATGAATCCGGACATCCAGATACCCGAGCCGGCGATGCTCACCGATTCACATGATGCGATGATTGCAGCGGTTCGACGTGCTGTGAAATACGGGGCCGATTTCATCAAGATCTACGCAACGGGGCGAACGAGCCAGATTAACGCCGTGACGATGGAGCCGCTGTGCCAACTCTCACAGCAAGAGGTGCAAACCATCGTGGATGAGGCAAAACGCTGGGGGAAGGACGTCGCAGCCCACGCATATGGAGGGCAAGGGGCAAAAAACTCTGTTCTCGGCGGGGTGCGCTCCCTCGAGCACGGAATGATGCTTGACGAAGAGACTCTTAAACTCATGGTGGAACACGGGACATACTGGTGTCCTACACTGTACGTTTACGTCGACCCGGGTCCACTGGGACTATCGGAGACGCGCAAACGCATTATCCCCCTTCACAAGTCGACATTTCAGAAAGCGATGAAGATGGGGGTGAAGATCGCATTCGGAACGGATGTCGGCGCATACGCCCATGGGACATCGACCATAGAATTCCTCAAGATGGTGGAGTACGGGATGAAGCCGGTCGACGCCATTCGTGCTGCAACGACGACCGCATCAGAGTTGCTGCGGATGGAAAACAGCATCGGCACGATTGAACCCGGCAAGTTCGCCGACATCATCGCCGTTCAAGGCAATCCCTTGGAGGACATCACGGCAATACAGAAAAATGTTTTTGTTATGAAGGAAGGAAAGGTTTTCAGGAATCTGTCCAGCGATTCATCGGTTCATTGATCCATTGGAATCTGGATCAGCAATGTGGCGATGATTCAATCTTTCGATGAAACAACACAAAGAGCTCACAACTATTCTCAACCTCATTTCCTGCCTCTCTGTCGGTGTCGTCGGAGATTTCTGTGTTGACGCATACTGGGAGATCGATACAGGAGCCGAGGAATTGTCCCTCGAGACCGGCAAGCCCACAATTGCGGTGAAGGGCCAGCGGCATAATCTGGGAGGCGCTGGAAATGTTGTGACAAACCTAGCGGCCCTCGGCGTGCGAAGGACCTTTGCTCTCGGCGTAACGACAGACGACGTGTACGGACGCGAGATGATGAGGCAGATGCGCAGCCTCAAGATTCACATCGGTGGATTCGTCGGTCAGGACAAAGGGTGGCAAACACCTGTTTATGCGAAGCCGTACAGAGGCTCCGTCGAACAGAATCGAATCGATTTCGGCAGGTTCAATAAACTATCCCGCACATCTGAGAAGAAGTTGATCGCCACCCTGCGCGATGAAGTCTCAAAGGTCGATGCCGTCATTGTGAATCAACAGCTTCCAAAAAGCATCTTCACACGCGCCGTCATTCGGGCACTGAACGATCTTGCGAAGACAAATCCAGAAAAAATCTTCCTCGTCGACTCCCGCCATCGCATATCAGACTTCCGATCGATGATCTGCAAGCTCAATGCCATCGAGGCCGCTGCTCTTTTCGGGAAGAACGTCAGGCACAACGAACTCATCGGGGTCACACAGCTTCGCAGATACGCGGAGCACTTGTTCAAACAATTTCGCAAGCCCGTTTTTATTACACGCGGCCGGCTCGGGATTCTGCTTTTTGACGGAAACGGAGCTCTGGAAATCCCCGCACTGAAAGTGGCCGGCGCGATCGATGCCGTGGGAGCCGGGGACACGGTTGTTGCTACGCTCGCAGCAGCATTTGCAGCCGGCGCCACGCCGGTACAGGCTGGCAAACTGGCCATGATTGCAGCGGCAATCACTGTGCGAAAACTCCGGCAGACCGGAACGGCAAGTCCCAAGGAAATCCTGCACATCACAAGAAATCTTCGGTAATCGTCACATTCCTAGGCCCGAACCAGCGAAAACCAAGTCCATTCTGGAAAGGAGCCCTTACGATGGAATCGAAACTGCATTCGCGCACTCCTTGGCATGAAAAGATGAACAAACCAGCAGAGCCAAGGATCGTTCACATCAAGTTGGGTTGGGGCCAGTGGCAACGGCAATTCGGAAACGGAACAATGCTGATTGCCACTCCGCGTCTTGTCCAACAGCTTATGGAAAAAGCTCGCAAAGGGAAGTTGCTCACGATCGGTCAAATTCGTGAGCGATTGGCAAGAGACTTTGGAGCCACAACAACGTGTCCTCTGACGACAGGTATCTTTGCCCGCATTGTCGCGGAAGCGGCCAACGAGGAACTTGAATCGGGCAAATCACGGGTGACTCCTTTCTGGCGATTGATTCGCGACGACGGAACCCTGATGGAGAAATTCCCCGGCGGCTCCTCTGAGCAGGCGAAGATGCTTCGAAAAGAGGGGCACACCATCATCGCAAGCAAAACCAGGAAACCGCCCCGCGTCAAGGAACATGAACACAAGCTCGTGAAGCTGTAGGTCAGACC
>JBGPAN010000471.1:0-3817 GCA_041480785.1 Bacteroidota bacterium
CACTTACTATTTTACCAACAGATTGATATCGGTTCGATATGAATGGAAAAGAATCGTTGTTATGGTGCTTGGAGCATCGGTGATTGTTGGGCTCAATGCCATTTTTCAAATCCAATCATACTGGTTCGGCCCGGTCATCAAGGTCTTTTTGTTGCTCCTCTATGTCGGGCTTCTTGCACTGATGGGATTCTTTCAAGAAATTGAACTACGGGCAATGAGAAGCGTCGCTCGTTCGATGTTCCGTCGCCAGCCATAGCGACGCAGCGGACAATGGACGAGCTTTGGAGGATTGACCCTGCTGTTTCGACAGCGTGTAATCATCTGTTCGTAGAATGATTCGAATCATCGTACCTTGTAAGAGAGTATGCGGCACTCTCTCAGAGTACGAATACTCATGTTGGGATAGTCTCTAGGACTAATACTGAACGTGCTGTTCTCATCAGTCATACCTTTCTTTCTATCTCTATGTGCGGCATAGCCGGAATATTCTCGCCTGCAGGCAAACCCGTCGAGAGTCGTCTGCTCGTTCAGATGACAAACTCCCTTCGGCACCGAGGCCCCGATGATGAAGGCTACATTCTTGCTCAGACCGCCTCGGCAAACGCACAACCGTTTCGTGGCAGTGACACGATCTCTGCAGTTACTCACCCCGACATCAACGATCGAGCTCTTCTGGGAAGGAATTCCAATCTTGGCCTTGGGTGGAGACGGCTGAGCATCATCGATCTCTCCCCCACCGGACACCAGCCGATGTCCAACGCCGATCAGAGCATCTGGATCGTCTTCAATGGCGAGATCTACAACTACATTGAACTTCGCAGGGAATTATCGGCAAAGGGATTCGTTTTCCGTACGCAATCTGACACGGAGGCAATCATCCATGCTTACTCGGCCTGGGGTCAGGATTGTGTGCATCGCCTGAACGGTATGTGGAGTTTTGCCCTCTACGATGCGCTTAACAAGCGATTGTTTTGTTCGCGTGATCGGTTTGGCATCAAACCATTCTATTATTACTGGGATGGCACAACCTTCCGCTTTGCATCAGAAATCAAAGCATTGCTCGAGTCCGACGAAATCCCCCGCAGAGCCAACAGTGCGATGGTGTACGACTATCTTGCTCATCGGATTCTCGACCATACCGACCAGACCTTTTTCGAGTCCATCGTCCAGCTCCGGCCGGGTCATACGCTGCAACTCGACCTCTCCGGCTTGCGGACACACGAGTACTACACGCTGGAGTACAATCCTGAGCTGGGCCAATTCGACGAACACGAAGCGCACCGATTTTCCGATGAATTCCGCGAACGTTTTACAGATTCCATACGACTTCATCTCCGGACCGACGTGACACTGGGGAGTTGCCTGAGTGGCGGATTGGACTCTTCCTCCATCGTTTGCATGAGCAACCAGCTTATCTTCGGCAGGGAAGGCGTCAGCAGGGCGATCGTTGGTGACAGGCAGAAGACATTCACAGCGACCTCCAGTGACGCCCGATTCAGCGAGGAGCGGTTCGTCCAGAGCGTCATCCAGCAGACCCACGCAAATCCGTTCTTCATCGAGCCGACGAGCCAAGGTTTGCTTGCCGATCTTCCTGCGTTCGTACGGGCGCATGATGAACCGGTGATCTCAACTTCGATGTATGCTCAATGGAATGTCATGAAGCTGGCCTCTCAGCACAACGTCAAAGTTCTCTTGGATGGCCAGGGGGGTGATGAGCTTCTCGGCGGGTACCGCTGGCATTTCCCTGTGTTCCACGGACAGATGTTGAAGGAAATGCGGCTGAAAGAATTGTACACGGAACTTCGTGCAACCCGGGATGTGACTGGTGTTTCGATGATGAATCTTGTAGCGCCAGTCGCATTGAAAGTGGCAAAATCCTTCGTCCCGCAGATATTGCGGGGAAAACTGCTGGAGGTGTCTGCCTACCTCGGTTCTGATTTTGCAGGCAAGCGTTCACGCAGCCCGGGCATTCTCCTGAAAAGTGATTTCAACCTTCAGCGACGATTGTGGGAGGAAGAAACGCTGTTCAACCTGCAGCAGTTGCTGCACTACGAAGATCGCAATTCGATGGCGTTCTCCATCGAGGCGCGTGTTCCATTCATTGAGCACCGCCTCATCGAGTTTGTAATGAAGGTGCCGGCCGTTTACAAGATTCACCGTGGTTGGTCCAAGTACCTTCTCCGCAATGCGATGGAAGGACTCCTCCCGAAGGATATTCAGTGGAGGAAGGACAAGATGGGATTTGTCACACCTGAAGAGGCGTGGATTCATGATCTTCGCCCGCACTTCGTCAACCTTATCCGGCAACAGGCATTTCGATCTGCCCGGTTTGCCGATATGAAGAAGTTCATCGACCATTTTGATCGCGGATCCATCTCGCTCCCGAGCAGCGACATCTGGCGCTTTCTGAATCTCGAATTCTGGATGAGAGAATTCCGCGTCAGCTAGAGCAGGTGACCGTCACCTACCATTTCTTCGACTGAGAGACTTCCACCCGGCATAGCATTCCCAAATCTGGCAGGTGAACGAGATACTGTGAATCCAGTATTGCGGTACGCTCGAGATTAATGTACTTTTGCCAGGGGGATTGGTCGTCGTTGTCGGCTCTTCGGCAAGATGCCGATATCACCCCCCTGGTTCTGTCAGTTGAAGCAGAGCTTACCTCAAACATCATTTTCAGTCCGGCACCGCATGCCGATTGACCGTTGGAGGGAAGGAATATGAAAGCTGCTTGCTTACTCTCCTTGTCTATCCTTTTCATCTCTCCTCCTCAGCTTGTTGCCCAATCTACTCCGGGAAGGGATGGATCTGTCATTCGCGAAATGAGCGGGCGCCTACTGGCATACTATCCCTTCAACGGAAATTCGAACGACGAGAGTGGAAACGGGAATAATGGCATTGTCATCAACGCGACACCAACCACTGACCGGTTCGGCAGCCCCGGCAAGGCATTCTATTTCGATGGTTCAACGAGTTACATCCGGCTCGGCAATATTTTCAATTCTGTGTTCTGTGCCCCCGTCGCGAAGTGGACAATCACAGGCTGGGCATCTACGGAATCCTCCTCCTGGTACCCGGGTGGAGGGGCAATCATTATCAAGGCAGCGGGGGGAACCTATGGGCCATATCAATGGTCGTTGAATCATGATCACGATGGCAGACTGAAGGTGAGTGTGGAAAGCAAGTTTGATGCTTCTCAGCTTCTCGTGAAGCAGAGCGACTATGTTCCAACCGGACGTTGGTTCTTCTACGCATTGATATTTGATGGCTCGCAGGCCGAAGAGGACCGGGTGCAACTCTACGTCGATGGTGCTGCTGGAACGCTCTTGAGACACCTGGGACCTTTCGGTACGACCACGGAGGCAACCAATCAGGAAATCACCATTGGTGCTGGACATGCAACTGGCAATCCGTCCTATCCCAATAACCAGTACAGCGGTTCGATCGATGACATACGCATCTATGACGATGTGCTGAGTGCAGCTGAAATCGACTCACTTTTTCACGAGGGTGGTTGGCCCGTTCCTCTTCCACCACCGACCTTGACCTCAGTCAGTCCGGCGTTAGTATCGAAAGGAAGCGACCTCATCGTGGAAATCAGGATCGGTGATTCGACTGGAAGAGCGAACCTCTTCGGGGTGGGTTTTGATCTCCTCTACACAAACACACCCGATATCGATTATGTCTCGGCCGATGCCTCTGGCTCTTTCCTGGGTGATGATTTTGTCTATCTCATAACTCCCGATAATCCAAACGGAAAGCTGAGTGTCGGCCTCTCTAGAAAAGCACCTTTATCTGGAGTGAGCGGCGGTGGAAC
>JBGPAN010000472.1:0-3806 GCA_041480785.1 Bacteroidota bacterium
CGCGTTCGATGATACCCCGCGCATCCTCCACTCGTTCGCGGGATAAGTTGTCGTTGTACTCTTCCTCTCCTACGATATCCGTATGACCGTGGATAATGACCTTACCGTTGTCCGGAATGAGCGGTGTCACAACCTCCGTGAGGAACTTCTCGTAGCTCGCTATGGTCTTCGATTTGTCGAACTCAAAGAGAATGCTGTACCGCACAGCCTCTTTTACGGGTACTTCTCTGCGGATCAGTTGGAACGAACCTTCTTTCCTCACATATTTCCCGAGTTTCGTTTCTCCCAGCATCGCGACTTTGTAGTCGCCCTGGGAACGATCACCCAGGATGGTGTTCCCCGAAATGCCTTCCTGGTCTCGCGTGAATGGTCCGTACCGTTGAACCTTTCCTGGTTCATCCGTGATTTCCAACGACCACGATGCGAGCACTTCTTTTGCCCCAGCTACATTGAAAAGAACCTGGCTGTCAAGAGGGTCTTCCACCACTGTAACGATTTGCACAGGCTTCAGCATGTAGTGAGGACCACCACCAACCTGTATCATCATCTCAGGCGAATTGCTCTCGATATCAACCCGGCGATCTCCAGCCCGGACAAGAGCAAGTTCTTTTGTGGCACCTGGCACTTCTGATGGAAGTCGTGGTTTGTCTCGTCCTTCTGTCGATATCCTCGAGCCGTCAATTCCAAATACGTCGACGAGATACCGCTTGATCGTTTCCGCCCTTGCTTTGCCATGCTCCGGTCCGTTCTCTGACGCCCCACTGAGCGAAATGGCCGTCCCGGGATTTCTTTTCATACGATCACCGACGATATTCAGGATGTTATAATACACGGTCATCTGTCGCAGTGAGCGACCAGTCATATTTAACGGCTGAACTTCCTGCAGTTGTTCTTCCTTGAAGCTTGCCGCCTGGTCTTTCGTCAGCGCAACATATCGATTCGGCAACTCAGTCGATCCCGCGTCGAAAAACACATAGTTGCGAAGCGGGAACGTCTCCCGTACTCTGCGCTTAGCAGGTACGGCCTTTGGCGCACGAACCGAAAACTGGACATCACGCTCGATGACCGCGGGAATTTCCGCAGGCCTAACGCGAACGCGAGAAGTAACCGCCCCCCATCCAAACTTGATTGCGGCGCCTACCCGAAGGGTCGAGATTCCCCAGCTATCCGCAGTGCGCGGGTTTTCCAGGTCTGGCAAGAACGAAACAAACGGTGTGAGATTGATCTGAGGGGTGGCGTTTGACGACACGAGCGGAATATCCCAACCGATGCCGGCCTGTCCTGTGAGCACGACTGGTCGCATGTCACTCCACTCGCGTGTGACGCGGAACCCCGGATTGGCTTCGTGTGTAAACGTAAGATCCTTCACAACATTGAAACTCAAAACCGGGCCGACAAAGAGGTATAACCCGGATGAAAAAGGAGTGAACCGCAAACTCGGCTCGATGGTGATATAGCCGATTTTCGTCGACAGCCAATCCGGACAATCGTTGCATGGACTGATGATTCGATCGAACGATCCTCGCCGGTCATCGTATCCCACCTGCAGTATGCCACCCCACATCGAGGTGGGGCGATATTCCAGAAGGAGAGCGGCGTTGAACCCTACTCCATCCCCCTCGTGAAATGCGCCTCGGGGTGTGAGAGTACTGGTCAACTTTTGAGTTGTTCCATTATAGAAATTGAAGTTTGCGGCGCCGGATGCGCCATACCACCACGTTGGTTGTGCTGTTTGAATCTCCTGAGCAAGAATCGTTGCATACGCACAGACCAGTATCAAAGAACTGAAGAGAATTCGTTTGAGCCAAAGGCTCATAAGCCCCTCACTCATCATGAACGACCGATAGTGAAACATACTCGCACTCCTTTCAAGATTTCTGATAATCATGTTCTCTCTCTGGCAGCACTGGGGGGTAAGCCCCTCCCACTGAACGAACTATGCAAGCTGCTGACCCCCCGTGTTGTGCTGCTCCGATCTTGACATGCATTGCTTTCAAGCTGCATCCTCGCTCCCCATCATTCCGTTGTGCGGTTCGAAGTTGGGGTCCTGCCCGCCAAACAGATGTCTGGCAGGCAAGCCCTTTGCACGACTCTTTTAATTATGGTAGAACGATGATACTATGATCCAATGAAACCTGTCCGGCTGCTGCACTTTGTATCAGTGCCCTGCCGTCTAACCTTGCACCAGTCAGGAGCGAGATTGAAGTGCTCGCGATGATTGTTCCTTTCATCTTGGAGTTTGTACCAAGAGTGACAGCAGATCCCGCCGCCCAGTAAATATTCTTCGCCTCCGCGCCATTTGTCAAGACAACCTCGCTTGTGGACTCTGTTGTGATCGAAGTTGCACTGCGAATGACGAAGACAGCATTGACATCGCCCTGTGCATCCAAGTACAGGAAACCTCCCGGAGATATTTCAATAGAAGTCCCTGATTCATAGAGACCGGGAGCTAATGTGAGCCCGTTGATATTTCCTGAGATCGGTGTTGGGGTTCCGCGTACGGCAGCGACGGCATCGAGATAGGCAGCTCTCGCATCATTCTTAGCTGCGATTAACATCGCAGGAACAGGAATTGCGTCGTCGGCTGCAAATATCGTTCCGGTGACTTCGGGAAGCGTGAGGCCGGTGATTGACGCCCTGGCACCAGGACTTATCCCAACATCTCCGGTAATTGCTGAAGTCGGAATGTTGGTGATCGCCGAGTTAGACAGAATTGCAAACCGTGCTGCTGTTCCAAGATTGACGGATGCCTGACCTGCGGGCCCTGGCCCTGCACCTGTGGTGAAGGTCCACACATAGTTACTCACCAGTGCATTACCTGCCAGATCCTTCGCCCCGGTGACTCCGCCTTTGATTGTACCAGTATAGGTCGTGTTGGCTGCGAGGCTGCTCGCCGGTGTAAATGTCACAGTGTTGGCACCACTGGCATAGCTGACTGTTCCTGTGACAGAAGCTCCGCCAAGTCCAGTCACCGTAACGGTTGCCGTGGAGATCGTTGACTGATCCATCGCCTCACTGAAGACTGCGGTGATGATCTTGTTGAGAGCCACACCCGTTGCATTATTTGCAGGGTCTGTCGAAATCACGGTGGGCGGGATGACGTCTGCGGCTGCAGCTGTGGTAAAGCTCCAGATGTAGTTACCTGTTAATGCATTGCCCGCGAGGTCCCTCACCCCGGTGCTGATCGTGGCAGTGTAGACGGTGTTGGGTGCAAGATTGCTAGCTGGCGTAAAGTTTGCCGTTATGCCCGCGTAGGTTACCGCTCCGGAAACCGAAGTTGTCCCTTGCCGTAACGTGAAGCCTGTCGTGATCGTTGATGGATCCATCGCCTCACTGAAGGTTGCCGCGATCTTCTTGTTGACGGCCACACCTGTTGCGTTATTTGCGGGGTCTGTGGAAATCACCGTCGGCGGAGTAAGATCTGCAGTTGCACCGGTGGTAAAGTTCCACACATAGTTACTTGCCAGCGCATTACCTGCCAGGTCCGTGGCTCCAATGGTAACCGTGGCAGTATAGACGGTGTTCGCTGCGAGACTGCTTGCCGGTGTAAAGGTTGCAGTCGTGCTTGTGTTGGTTACCGTGCCTAAGACCGACGTTGTACCTTGCTTTAAGGTAAACGTTGTGGCGCTAAGCGTTGACTGGTTCATCGCCTCACTGAAGGTTGCGGCCATCTTCTTGTTGAGAGCTACGCCTGTCGCGTTATTGATCGGGTCTGTGAAAATCACCGTCGGCGGAGTCAGATCTGCAGCTGCACCGGTGGTGAAGCTCCATACATAGTTACTCACCAATGCATTGCCTGCCAGATC
>JBGPAN010000473.1:0-3799 GCA_041480785.1 Bacteroidota bacterium
AGAGAACGATCTTCTTGCCGAGACCGATCGTGATGTGCATCGCCATCGTCACGCCAGTGACAATGAGGTCGCACTGGTCGACGAGATCGATAAACTGCGAAAGTGGGAAATGGCCGAGGTATTTGGCTTTTGACGCTCGTGCCAGTTTCTTGTTCTTTGTATCCTCCTGTTCGCCTCCGAGGAGAACAACCTCGTACCCTTTCTTCTTCAGCGTGCGAGCGAGAGTGATCCAGCTCTGATCATCCCAGAGCCGGGAAGTCCATCGGCCTCCGCAACCGGTATTGAGGCCAACCACCTTCCTTCGTTTGCTGATCTTCCAGGCGGTTGATTCCTTCGGGCGATCGAGGACGTACTTCTCGCCGGCGAAGGTGAAACCGCAAATCTCAAAAATCTCCTGAAGGTAACTCTTGGTGTTTGCCTGGCTCAGGTCGTCGAAGATTCCTGTGAAATACTTTCCTTCAGCGGCGGCATCGGCTGCGGAAACAATTCCATTCTGAAGCCGAAATCCTTTCTTGGTTGAAGCAGAAATCTGTTCAGCAAGAGCGCACGCTTCCCGGTCCTTGTCGAGATTGAACAGGATGTCAAAGTGCAGGGAGCGGAGAGCGACAATATTCTTGAGGGAGAATCCGAGCGGCTCGTCAACTGTCGAGGGAAGAATTTCTGGCGTGAGCGTAAGCCACCAGATCTTTGCTGACGGGTTTGTCGCTTTGAGCTTGTGCAAAAGCGGGGTTGTGCGGATAACATCGCCGATAGCCCCGAGCTTGATAATCAGGATATTCGACGCGACAGGATCGTAATGTGAACAGAGTTTTCCGGATTCGTCAACGCAATGAACGCCGAAGCGCTTGTGCGGTTTGCAGGGAACATCACCCCGAAAAAATCTACAGTCAGTCTTCAGTAAGATCACGTCGGTGCCCGGCTCCTTTACCTGAGAATCTCTCGAATGGAGTAGGTTGTTTCATCCCGCTGCTGGCGGTTGATCATTTCTCCGAGCAGTCCGAACGAAACAAACTGCACGCCGATGATGATGAACAGGATACCAAGAAGGAACAGCGGACGATTGCTGAGGGAAGTCAATCCCAGGAGCCACTCGATTGAAAGGTAGCCGTCAATCACGATACCGATAAGGAACGAAATGATGCCCCATACGCCGAAGAGATGCAACGGCCGCCGGATGTAGCGAGTGGTGAACAAGACCGTCAGGAGATCAAGAAATCCGCGTGAGAAGCGGCCGATGCCGAACTTTGTGCGTCCATACTGACGGGGCCGGTGATTCACAACTTTCTCTCCAACCCGGAAGCCGGCCCAGTGAGCCAAAGCCGGGATATAGCGATGCAACTCGCCGTAGACATTGACTCCCTTCACGACCTCCCGCCGGTACGCCTTCAGGCCGCAATTCATGTCGTGAATCGGAATGCCCGTCATCATCGCAGTGACGGAGTTGGCGAGCTTCGATGGTATCGTCTTCGAGAGCGGATCGTGCCGCCTTTTCTTCCAACCGGAAACAAGATCGTAGCCCTGATTCAGCATTTCAATCATTCCCGGGATTTCTGCGGGATCGTCCTGCAAATCAGCATCCATCGTGACAACAAATTCGCCCTGCGCCTCGTGGAAACCTACCGAGAGCGCTGCGGATTTACCGAAGTTCCGACGGAATTGAACAACTTTCACGCGAGGATCTTTTGCATGAAGTTCCTGAAGAACGGGGAAGGACCGATCTGTGCTGCCGTCATCGACGAATATCACTTCGAATGGCTTCGCGAGAATTGTCATGGCGGCGAGAATTTGTGAGTAGAGCTCGCCGAGGGACTCGTCTTCATTCAGAAGAGGAACCACAATCGAAACATACGGAGTCAATTGAGCGGTCTTTGCTGTCACTTTTTCGTGGGATTTTGTCGTCTTCGCCATAGATTCTGTAAAAACGTGAAGCAAAGTAAAGGAAATTACTCCGAAATGCAACGGTATCGCTGTTTCATTGAAAATAGCCTGCTCGTTCTGTATATTGACCCGGTCTCTGCGAGCATGCTGCCACCCAAAAAATCCCTCGGGCAAAATTTTCTTCGCGACGAAAATGTCGCGCGCAACATCATTGACAGCCTCAATCTCCGCGCCGATGATGTCGTTGTCGAAATCGGCCCGGGCCAGGGGGCGCTCACAAAGTATCTTGCAGCGAAATGCTCCAGGCTCGTTGCGATTGAGGTTGACGAGCGCGCGGTCCGACTCCTTCACGATACATTTGCAGAGAGCATCGAAGTTGTTCATGCCGATGTTCTGACGGTGTCCCTCAGCACGATGTTCCATAAAGAGAAACGACGCCTGAGGGTGGTCGGGAACATCCCTTACAACATCACCAGCGAGATCCTTTTTTGGCTTTTCGAGCACCATGATGCCGTCGAAGACGCAACGTTAATGATCCAGCTGGAGGTTGCGCGACGGTTCGTAGCGAAGACAAAAACCAAGGATTATGGTATTCTCTCTGTCTTGCTGGAGTATTACGCGCAGCCAGAGTTTCTGTTCAAGGTCTCGAGAAACTCTTTCTTCCCCAAACCCGAGGTTGATTCTGCAGTTGTCCGGTTGCGGTTCAGAGAGAAACTGCGGGAGTGTGACCGGGAGTTGCTGACTGCGATTGTCCGCTCCACGTTTGGGAAGAGGCGAAAGACGTTGCGGAATGGGCTTCGGTACATGGGCTTCGACTCTACGCATCTTGATACCGTCGCCTTTGACCTGACAAGGCGGCCTGAGGAACTCACGCTGGATGAGTTCCTGGATCTGACGGAACTTCTTGCTCCGTATCGGGGCGAAATGGGCAAAGGGGCCTTCGATGCCGGAAAGGCCAGAATGAGGAAGAAACACTGATGGATTGGACTCCCTTGTCGCAAGACCTGCTTATTGAAACGACGCCATGTGCCGCATGAAAACCCGTACTTTCCTCTCTTATCTCTCGCCTGCAGATTTTGTGTCCATCGTGTTCCTGCTTTTTCTCACTGCACTGAATCTGATTTTTTACGCCCGCGTGCAAGAGTGGCTTGTGCTTGCCATCATCAACTTCGCGATAATTGTCGCGGTGATGTTCCTCGCCCGAGGGGCAGAGGAAAAGAAAACCCGACTGCTGATTGGTCTCCACCGATGGTACTGCTATTTAATCATCATCCTTATCTTCAAAGAGATCTATCGGATGGTCCACCCGATTCATCCGACTGACTATGATCAACTCCTGATCGCTATCGACCGATGGTTGTTCGGCGTGAATCCAACTCAGTGGATCGGGCAGTTCGCGCATCCTTTCCTGACAGAGATACTCCAGATTGCGTATTTCTCCTACTACATCCTCTTTATTATCCTCGGTGTGGAGTTGTATCGTCGATATGCAATTCAAGATTTCGACAAAGCCGCGTTCATGATCGTCTACGGGTTCTATTTGTCGTACCTCGGATATTTCGCCTTACCCGGCGTGGGGCCGCGATTTACACTTCACGCCTTCTCTTCTCTCGAGACAGATCTTCCGGGATTGTGGCTGACGTCTTTCCTGCGAAGCATCATTGATGCAGGAGAATCGATCCCTCCGTCACATATCGACGCCATCAACCTGGTACAAAGGGATGTCTTCCCCAGTGGACATACGCAGTTGACGATTATCGTGATGGCGCTCGGATTCAGGTACAAAACCAAGGCCCGATGGCTGTTACTCGTTCTCGGAAGCCTGCTCATCGTTGCGACGGTCTATCTTCGTTATCACTATGTTGTTGACCTTATTGCGGGTGCATTGGTCGCATGGTTCACGCTCTGGACGGGTGACAAG
>JBGPAN010000474.1:0-3794 GCA_041480785.1 Bacteroidota bacterium
ACTGACGAAAAACCTGAGGAAAAGACCGACGCAACCGATGACTCGTATTCACTGGATGATTATATCAACGATGACCTTGCTGGTTACAAGAGCCCGGAAGCGTATCGTGCGCAGGATGAGGACGAGGAATATGAGCGTCCAATTGCATCCAGCGTTCCAATGTCCGAACGCTTGCTCAACCAGTTCCGCTTGCAGAGCCAGAACGATATGGAATTTCTCATTGCAGAGGAAATTATTGGAAACGTCGATGAGGATGGATATCTTCGCCGCGACCTCGCCTTGATCGTCCAAGACCTGAATCTCTCCTTCGGGCTCGATATCAGTATGGAACAGGCCGAGCAGACGATAAAGAGAATCCAGTTGCTCGATCCGCCGGGCATTGCGGCACGCAATTTGCAGGAATGCCTGATCTCGCAAGCGCGGACGATACAGTGCGAAGCGCATATCAAGGAACTCGCCGTCAGAATCCTGCAGCTGCATTTCGACGATCTGAAGCTCAAACGCTTCGACAACCTGGCAAGCGACCTCCGCATCGGTCTCGAAACGCTCAAGAAGGTTATCGATCTCATTCAACGCCTCAATCCTAAACCCGGAGAAGGAGAGTTCTCGGCCCAGGAGAACTACATTACCCCAGACTTCATCGTCGAAAACGATGATGGTGATTTCATCATAACGCTGAACGATCGCAGCCTTCCAACGCTTCGTATCAACAAAGCCTATCGGGATCTTGTTGCACCGAAATCGAAAAAGACCTCGAAAGAAGCAAAGGACTTCATCAAGCAGAAATTCGAATCGGCAAAATGGTTCATTGCATCGATCCATCAACGTCGCGAAACGCTTCTCAAGGTGATGCGGGCAATTGTCGATCGTCAGAGGCTGTGGTTTACAGAAGGCGAAGTGCTGAAACCGATGATCTACAAAGATGTCGCTGAAGTCGTGGGGGTCGATATCTCAACGATCAGCCGGGTCGTCAACAGCAAGTATGTTCAAACAGAGTTTGGCGTCCACTCACTGAAGAGGTTTTTCACTTCCGGCCTGGAGACAGAATCAGGCGAAGACGTGTCGAACCAGGTAATCAAGCAGCGCATCAAGGACATCATCGAAGCAGAGGATTCCAAGAAACCTCTCAACGATGACAAGATCGCCGCCATGGTCGGTGGACAAGGCGTGAAAATAGCACGCAGGACGGTGGCAAAATACCGGGAGCAGATGGGCATTCCCATCGCACGGATGCGCAAGAAGATCTGAAATTCTCGCGAGGGTCATTCATGATTGAACAGGCACATGCGACAACCATCCTCGGCGTACGCCGCGATGGAAGAGTCGCTCTCGGGGGCGACGGCCAGGTGACACTAGGCGCGACGGTGATGAAGATGCAGGCCAATAAGATCCGCAAACTTCACCAGGGATCTGTGCTGGTGGGATTTTCCGGGTCAGCTGCAGATGCCTTCAGCCTTCTCGACCGGTTCGAAGAGAAACTCGAACAGCATCGGGGCCAACTTGTTCGGGCAGCCGTTGAGCTGGCCAAGCTCTGGCGCACGGATAAGTATCTTCGACAACTTGAAGCATTGCTTGCCGTTATGGACAAGACGAGCTCGTTGGTCATTTCGGGAACAGGAGAAGTGATTGAGCCTGACGATGGCATCGTCGCAATCGGTTCGGGCGGTTCCTTCGCTCTCGCTGCAGCCCGCACACTCGTCCAACACACTCAGATGAGCGCCCGCGACATAGTTCGCGAGTCGCTCCAGACAGCCGCGCAGATCTGCATCTATACGAACACCAATATCACCATCGAAGAACTATAGCAAAGTGCCAGCGTTGAAGGAACACCGATCCGAAAACAAAAGCGAACTTACCCCTCGCCAAATTGTCTCCGAGCTCGACAAATACATCATCGGCCAGCAGAATGCGAAGAAATCCGTCGCGATTGCTCTTCGTAACCGTTGGCGTCGATTGCAGGCCCCGGAGCCTTTCCGCGAGGAAATCATGCCGAACAACATTATCCTGATCGGTCCCACCGGCGTGGGCAAGACGGAGATCGCCCGGCGACTGGCGAAACTCGCGAATGCACCGTTCATCAAAGTCGAGGCTTCGAAGTTTACCGAGGTCGGCTACGTTGGACGCGACGTCGAGTCAATGGTCCGCGACCTGACAGAAATCGCCGTCAACATGGTCAAGGCGGAGAAAACAGCTGAAGTGCAGGCAAAAGCCCAGGCGATGGCGGAAGAGCGCATTCTGGATGAGCTCATTCCCCCATCTCGCCCCAGAAGCCCGGAATCGGCCGAGGTGATCACTCCAGCCTACGAGGAAGAGAATCAGAAGACTCGGGAGAGATTTCGCGAAATGCTGAGGGCGGGTCAGCTGGACCACCGGACCATCGAGGTGGACATCCCAACTTCTCAGATGCCCTTGATGCAAGTCATGGGCCCCATGAGCCTCGAAGAGATGGGCATCAACGTCCAGGACATGTTCGGGAACCTCTTCCCCAAGAAGAGCAAAAACAGAAAACTCACGGTTGCCGAAGCGAAACTCCTGCTGAGTCAGGAAGAAGCTCAGAAACTCATCGATATGGATGCCGTCAGCAAAGAGGCGTTGCGGAGGGTTGAGAATTCCGGAATCGTGTTTATTGATGAGATCGACAAGATTGCAAGCAGCAAAGGCCAAACATCTGGCCCAGACGTTTCGCGCGAAGGCGTGCAGCGGGATCTTCTCCCCATCGTCGAGGGATCCAGTGTTACGACAAAGCATGGGATGGTAAAGACAGATCACATCCTTTTCATCGCCTCGGGGGCTTTCCACGCCGCCAAGCCTTCAGATTTGATACCCGAGCTCCAGGGCAGGTTTCCCATTCGCGTAGAGCTGCAGAGCCTTTCGGAAGATGATTTTGTGAAGATCCTCACACTGCCGCAGAATGCCCTTTTGAAGCAATATGCGGCACTGCTTGAGACGGAAGGTATTTCGCTTGTGTTCGAAGATGATGCTGTGCGTGAAATCGCGAGGGTAGCCTACGAGGTCAATGAACAGGTGGAAAACATTGGGGCGAGAAGGCTGCACACCATCCTCACGACCCTCCTTGAGGAACCGCTCTTCGAAGCGCCTGACGCAATCCCCGAATCGACCATTCGTGTAACGAAAACGCTTGTTGTAGAGAAACTCAGCACCATCGTAAAGAATCGGGATCTCAGTCGATATATTCTGTAGGACCGAACGGCTTCGAAGAGGGGCTCTTCACACCAAACTTCAGTTGATTTTCTCTCCGCCCCCGGGAGGCTTGAATCCGAAGATTTGACCTCCCGCTACATCTCCGACAAGTTTGATCTCACCGAATTTCTTCTCGTACTTGTCGATATTGTCCCGAAGAGCTGCATCGAGCATTTTCGTATGCTGAGGGGTCATGACAATTCGCGCAAACACTTTTGCTTTGGGAACACCCGGGAGGACACGGGTGAAGTCAATAACGAATTCCGCCGGCGAGTGCGTAATGATAGCAAGATTCGAATAGATCCCCTCCGCTTCCTTCTCTCCGAGCTCGATGTTGATTTGCTGAGGCTGCATTGGATCGTTCATATCAGTTCCTTTCGATGCGATTCGAACAAAACGCCCATCGTTGAAACTGAGTTTCAAGCCGATGGGCGTTTCTAATGTGGTTCTAAGAAAGACGATCGATAATCGCCTACTTGACGCCTTTCCGGATTTTGTCAGCTTGATCAAACGCCTTCATGGCCTTGTCCTGCTGTCCGAGGCGAGCGTAAATCGTTCCCATCGTCTCCCAAACGTTTGCATCATCCTTCTTG
>JBGPAN010000475.1:0-3788 GCA_041480785.1 Bacteroidota bacterium
ATCGACGTCAGCAATATCAATGCAATCACTATACTCACGAAAGGATCGCATCATGAAGTTTACCAAGAGCTTGTTGTTGATCGCCGTGCTTGGTCTGGTTGGCGGTACAACGCTCCAGGCCCAGTTGAAGTTGAACGGTGCCGGCGCTACTTTTCCCTACGTCATCTATTCAAAGTGGTTCGACGTGTATCACACAAAAACGAACATCGAGTTTAATTATCAGTCGATTGGTAGCGGTGGAGGGATAAAGCAGGTGATTGAGGGAACGGTGGATTTTGGTGCAACAGATGGGCCGATGACTCCTGACCAACTGAAGGAAGCAGCTACGAAACAGGGAACAGATATTCTCCACATCCCGACCGTCATGGGTGCCGTCGTCGTCACGTACAATGTTCCTGAGATTGGCGCGGGTCTCAGATTGACTCCGGCAGTTCTCGCCTCGATCTTCTTGGGCAAAATCACGAAATGGAATGATTCGAAGATCGTGGAGCTGAATCCAGGAAAATCCTTGCCGGATCAGCAGATCGTCGTTGCACATCGTTCTGATGGGAGCGGTACCTCTTTCATCTTCACCGACTACCTCACCAAAGTGAGCAAAGACTGGGAAACCAAAGTGGGAAAAGGAACCTCGGTCAATTGGCCGGTTGGGCTTGGTGGTAAGGGAAATGAAGGAGTGACTGGCCTCGTGAAGCAATCACCCGGTGCGATTGGATATGTGGAATTGGCTTATGCCGTGAAGAACAACCTCCCGTACGCCTCGATGAAGAACAAATCGGGGGCGTTTGTGGAGCCTACGCTTGAGTCTGTTACGGCCGCCGCGGCCGGCTCGGTAAAAAACTTTCCGGAGGATCTGCGTGTTTCGATAACTGATGCGGATGGGAAAAACTCCTACCCAATCTCAGGATTCACCTGGCTCTTAGTCTACAAACATATGAAAGATAAGGAGAAAGGAGAGGCCCTCGTCAAGTTCCTGAAATGGGCGATGGGGGAAGGGCAGTCCTATGCGAAAGATCTGTTGTATGCACCTTTGCCCAAGGAAGTCGTGAAGCGATGCCAGGCGAAGATCGACGAAATTCAGTACTGAGCACCCTGGAACACTAGCTAGTCAACGTTGAGAGAATAGAGAAAACAAAGAAAGTTGAACATTCCCAGCCAAGAATCCGTCCTTTCTCTTAGGCAAGCCAGAACATCCCCCAAGCACAACCTGGGGGATGTCGTTTTCAAATATGCGACGATGTTTTTCGCCGTGATCGTTCTGTCCTTGATTCTGCTCATGGGATACGAGATGTACCAGGACTCGAAGCCCGCAATCCTGAAGTTTGGTTGGAGGTTCCTGACAGGGACAACATGGGACCCGGTTCAGGAGATATATGGTGCACTGCCATTCATCTTCGGCACTCTTGTTTCCTCAGCCATAGCGTTGGTGATTGCACTGCCGTTGAGTATTGGGATAGCGATCTTCCTTTCTGAACTGGCCCCGCCGCGGTTGGAACGGCCGTTATCTTTTCTCATTGAGCTGCTGGCAGGCATCCCAAGTATCGTGTACGGTCTTTGGGGGATTTTCGTGCTTGTGCCATGGATTCGAACCAGCATCGAACCAGCTTTTTCCCGCAACCTCGGGTTTCTGCCGATCTTCCACGGAGCTCCGTACGGATTTGGGATGCTCGCAGCAGGACTCATCCTTTCCGTGATGATTCTCCCGATTGTCGCTTCAATCTCACGCGACGTTCTGAAATCCGTCCCCCAAACGCAGCGCGAGGCGTCGTTGGGTGTTGGCGCAACCAGGTGGCAGTCGATTCGCTTGATCCTGAAGGATGCGAAGTCGGGCATACTCGGGGCAACGTTGCTCGGATTGGGAAGAGCCGTAGGGGAGACAATGGCTGTCACAATGGTCATTGGGAACAGGCCGAAGATTTCCTATTCGCTCTTCGATCCTGGATACACAATGGCAAGCGTCATTGCTAATGAGTTCACAGAGGCGACGACCTCCATGTATATCAGTGCCTTGATCGAAATCGCACTGCTACTGTTTGTAATGACAATTATCGTAAACATGCTCGCCCGAATTCTTGTTTGGAGCGTCACCCGGAGTAAACGATGAGCACTACACCCTTTGTGCCATCCTGGCAATACTATCGCAGGAAAATCGTTGGGGCAACAATGCTCACGTTGTGCTACCTGAGTGCTGTCGTGGCGATCATACCGCTCATCCTGATTTTCTTCTACACGATTGATCGAGGGGTGAGATATCTGAATCTAGATTTTTTCATTCAGATGCCGAAACCAGTTGGGGAGTCCGGGGGCGGAATGGCAAACG
The DNA here is from genome assembly GCA_041480785.1 of Bacteroidota bacterium. Taxonomy (GTDB): domain Bacteria; phylum Bacteroidota; class Ignavibacteria; order UBA10030; family UBA10030; genus UBA9647. Next base: position 2,318 of record JBGPAN010000475.1, read on the forward strand.
CGATTGTCGGGACGCTCGTGCTCGTCTCCACCGGGAGCGCGATAGGTCTTCCGATTGGCGTCTTGACGGGCATATACCTCGCTGAGTTTGGCAATAACAAATTCGCCTTTTTCGTGAGATTCATGACTGATGTCTTGAGTGGTGTTCCCTCTATCATCGCCGGCGTTGTTGCGTATGGCCTCGTTGTCGTACCAATGAAACATTTCTCCGCCCTGGCGGGAGGCGTTGCCATGGCCATCTTGATGATCCCGACGGTCACACGCACGACAGAGGAGATGATTCGACTTGTACCCAATTCGTATCGTGAGGCGGCATTGGCGCTGGGGATACCGCAATGGAAAACGACAATACAAATTGTTGTGCGCACCGCATTTCGCGGAATCGTCACAGGAATACTCCTGTCCATTGCCAGGATTGCGGGAGAAACTGCGCCTTTGCTGTTTACAGCTCTTGGTAATAGGTTCTGGTCAACCTCGTTGAATGAACCGATTGGATCTCTCACGGTGTTTATCTACGATTATGCCAAGGCGCCATTCGAAGACTGGAACAGTCAGGCGTGGACTGCAGCCCTCGTGTTAATTATTCTTATCTCGGGACTTAGTTTAGCGGTACGTGTGGTTACGCGAAGCAAATATTCGCAACGGTGAGTTCATATGACGACCGATCTGATCAGTCAAATAGCTGCTCTGCCAGGTCTCACGACAGTTGAACAGAGAAGCTCTGAAAACGTGAAGATGATGGCGAAGAACCTCAATGCATTCTTTGGAAAAGTCCAGGCACTTCATGAGGTGACCCTCAATGTCGTGGCAAATCAGGTATTAGCGATCATCGGGCCGTCTGGATGTGGAAAATCCACCTTCCTTCGGTGTCTCAACAGGATGCACGAAGTTGCAGGTGGGACGATGACGGGGACAGTTGAGTTGGATGGTGAGAACATTTACGGGACCGACGCTGTGCTCGTGAGGAAGCGTGTGGGGATGGTGTTCCAGAAGGCGAACCCCTTCCCAACGATGTCGATCTTCGATAACGTAGCCATCGGCTTGCGCCTGAACGGGGGGGTTCCAAAATCTCAACTTAACGACATTGTAGAGCGCAGTCTGAAGCAGGCGGCATTGTGGGTTGAAGTGAAGGACTCACTCAACAAATCTGGCATCAGTTTGTCGGGTGGTCAACAGCAACGACTTTGCATCGCTCGCACATTGGCTGTGAATCCTGAGGTGATCCTCATGGACGAACCTGCGAGCGCTTTGGATCCCATTGCTACTGCGAAAATTGAAGAACTGATCTACGAGCTGAAAAAGGACTATACGATCGTGATCGTGACGCACAATATGCAGCAAGCGGCCCGTGTCAGTGACCGAACAGCCTTCTTCTATATTGGAAAGCTTATTAAGTACGACGAAACAAAGGTGATCTTCACAAATCCATCAAACAAACAGACAGAAGATTATATCACCGGGCGTTTCGGATA
>JBGPAN010000476.1:0-3769 GCA_041480785.1 Bacteroidota bacterium
CCGAATATGTTCATCAACGAACTCCGACTCTACATCGATTACCTCAAGAAGGAAATCCAGGCTCGCTTTGATTCCATTACCACGCGGGAGCAGAACCGGTTCAACACATTCAAAGCGAACCTGCAGGATGGTATTACCTACTACAAATCCCTGATCCCGGAGCTGGTTCAGGAAACGGAACGGTACCGGGAAATCATGTGGGGCCAATTGCTCGAGCTTGAGCAGGAACTGATGGACATCGTTGTGCCCGGTGTGCCTCTGCTTGCGCAGCCGTAGGGGCAAGGCTCTCAGATCGACCTTGTGCAAGGGGTATCATGTCACTTGAAGCAAAGCAATGCTGAACTGCAGGCGCGCCGAAGAGGTAGTTCCACTCATCACACTGCAATTCATGGGCGGGAATGTATGGATGTGCCCCCAGTGTCTTCCCATCCTTATTCATTCCCCGCAGAAACTGACCGGAAAGCTCCCGGGCGCCGAAACGATGGACGCCTCAGAACACGGTCACTGACATCCGGCATTTTTGTTCCTCAGAAAACAGAGAACCCCTTCAGGCTATCCGAAGGGGTTCATTCGTTTCAAACCAAAGGTCTCTTCTTTCCGAATCCAAGCTCTCCCGAAGTCAACCTTCAACAAGGCGGCTATTTATTCGCTTCGTAGAACTCCTCCATAAACTTCGCCAGCGCTTCGACCGATTCCACCGGACAAGCGTTGTATTGCGAAGATCGGACGCCGCCGACCGATCGATGTCCCTTCAGTCCGACCAATTGCTTCTTCTTCGCTTCCTCCACGAACTTTTCCTCCAGTTCAGGTGTCGGCAAATTCCATGTCAGATTCATGATGGACCGATCGGCTTTGTCGCTCACGGAGCCTTTATAGAAACCGGAGTGTGCATCGATCACATCGTAGATCATTCTTGCCTTCTTCTGGTTACGAGCTTCGACAGCTTCGAGCCCGCCCTCCTTCTGGATCCACTTGAGGGTTCTTCCAACAACATAGATGGCGAAGACGGGGGGAGTGTTGTACAGCGACACGCCATCGACATGCGTCTTGTATTTCAGCATCGAAGAAACCTGCTGCTTTGCTTTGGCTTCAACATAAGCCCGTTTGACGACAATCATGGTGACGCCCGCGGGCCCGAGATTCTTTTGCGCACCGGCATAGATGAGGCTGTACTTGCTCCACTCGCGTTTGATGCCAAACATGTCAGACGACATGTCAGCAATCAACGGCACGCTGCCGACGTCAGGGATCGTTTTCCATTCGGTACCGTAGATCGTGTTGTTCGTTGTGATATGGACGTAGTCTGCATCGGATGAAAAGTTGAAGCTCTTCGGCAGGTAGTTGAAGTTCTTGTCCTTCGAGCTCGCAGCCTCGTTCACAGTACCGAACAGTTTTGCTTCCTTCGCGGCCTTTGTCGCCCATTCGCCTGTGACGATATAATCGGCTTTTGTCTGCATGAAGTTCATTGGAACCATCGCGAATTGCAGACTTGCGCCGCCGCCTACGAATATCACAGCATAGTCCTGCGCCGAGAGGCCCATCAAAGTGAGCGCATCTTTCTCCGCTTCCTGGATGATGGTTTCGAAGTCTTTGGACCTGTGGCTGACTTCGAGAATTGACATTCCCAGAGTACCAAGGTTCACAACGGCATCCCGTGTTTCCTCGAGCACCGTGACAGGAAGAACGGCGGGACCCGGATTGAAATTATGTGCTCGATTTGGCATTACCTATCTCCTTTCTCATGTGATCATGAGCATCGAATAATTCACCGCCAATATACAAATTTTTTTCATTCACCTTGCACATCGGATGTTTTGCAGGAACGCATCCGTCGTATCCAAATGTCACCTCATTGGATTTGTCCCATTTCTCATATCGAGAATTCTTCATTGCGGGCAAGGCCTTTCTCCATTTGTGACTTGGTCAGAATTTCCTTACGTTTCGTCCATAAAACGAGGAGATGCGGAGGAATCTCAAAGAAAGGTTGCACCATTTCTGAGACCTCACCTCTCATCTGTAAATTGTCTTCCTGAAGAAGGAGGCTACCATGAAAATACTCGTAACAGACGGTATATCGCCGGAAGGGGCAAAAATCATGCTCGATGCCGGCCATGATGTCGACCAGGTGAAATACACACCTGAGGAACTCCTGGCAAATATCGGAAAATATGACTCGATCATCGTTCGCTCGGCAACGAAGGTGACGAAAGAGGTCATCGAGGCGGGGAAGAATTTGAAAGTCATCGCCCGGGGGGGCGTCGGATTAGACAACATCGACGTTGAGGCCGCCAAAGCGAAGAATCTGCTTGTGCTCAACACACCAGGAGCGTCTGCGATCTCTGTCGCTGAGCTTGCCGTCGGCCACATGTTTGCTCTCAGCCGTTTCCTTCATGTTAGTAAAATGGAAATGATGGCCGGAAAGTGGCCGAAGAAGGAATACTCCAAAGGTGTCGAACTGTTTGGGAAGACGCTCGGCGTCATGGGATTCGGAAACATCGGCAAGGAGACAGCCCGCCGCGCCCTCGGCCTTGGCATGAACGTTTTGGCCTATGATCCACCATTCACCCTCATGGATTTCGTTGTTCGGATCACCACACGGGAGAAGTTGTTGGCGGAATCCGACTTCATTACGTTGCACATTCCCGCTGACAAGAAAGGCGGTCCGGCGATCGGCAGGAAGGAATTTGAGATGATGAAGAAGGGTGTCATCATCGTGAATTGCGCCCGCGGTGGAGTCGTTGACGAAGTCGCGCTGCTCGAAGCACTGGAGAGTGGCAAGGTCGGCGGTGTTGCCCTTGATGTGTTCGCGAATGAGCCACCCACCGATGCCCAGAAGACCCTCATCAATCATCCACGCGTCAGCGTATCGCCGCATATCGGCGGATCGACCATCGAAGGACAAGAGCGTGTCGGCATTGAGATCGCCCAAAAAGTTGTGAAGGCGTTTGATCCGGAAGCGTTTCATTAGAGACTGGCTCAAGAATACTCACGCCCGCTCCGAAGGAGTCCTTTGGACCTGCCCTGACGGAATTCTCACAGGCGGGTCCCGTTGTGTGGGATCCCGAAAATCGGGACAGGCAAAGGCGCGAAGGACGCAGAGAAAATCAAAGTATTTCGGCCTTGGCGATCTTTGCGACTTTACGTGAGACGATTTTCTTATCTAAGAAGAATTTTCAAATAGGCTCTAAGCACAGGAGCAGAAGCACCAGATGGCAACTGTACGACCCTTCAGAGCATTTCGGCCCAAGCCTGAGTACGCTGGAGAGGTGGCGGCAAAACCGTACGATGTTTTGAACTCAGACGAAGCACGGGGAGAAGTCAAAGGACATCCGCTTTCGTTTCTCCACATCGGAAAGCCCGAGATCGATCTGGATCCGGGAATTGACCTCCACGACCCAAAGGTCTATGCGAAGGGAAAGGAGAATCTGCAGAGACTCCTCGACCAGAAGGTGCTCATTGAAGACCCCGAACCCTATCTCTACGTGTATGCTCAGACCATGGATGGCCGGACTCAATACGGCATCGTCGGATGCGCTTCGGTGGAAGAATACTGGAATGACAAGATCAAGAAACACGAGCTCACTCGGAAGGATAAGGAGGAAGACCGCTGCAACCACGTCCGCGTAACAAACTCGCACTCCGGTCCGATCTTCCTGACCTATCCGGACAATGGAGAGATAGACGCCATCGTCTCAGAAGTCGTGAGTGCATCTCCTGAAAATGACCATGTGGCAGCGGACGGCATCCGGCACCAATCGTGGGTCATCAA
>JBGPAN010000477.1:0-3767 GCA_041480785.1 Bacteroidota bacterium
AGTAGCAGGCAAGGATTGCACACAGATAGTCTCTTCATCGGTTGACAAGTTGTCGCTGACCTTGTATATTGATGTAGTTCTTTTTATCATGTGTTTGATAGTTCCGTTAGGGGTGCATCCCGTTTCGACGAGTCGAAACGGGACGGCTGAGAGCAGACCCTCCGAACCTGAACTGGGTAATACCAGCGAAGGAAAACGGTAACGTGGTTTTTCTTTTCTGAGCCGTTTTCCGTCATCGCCCCTGACCGGAAAATGGCTTTTTTTGTGTGGAGGACAAAATGCGTTATGCTATCTTGTTGGGGTGTTTCTTGGTTCTTCCTCGGTTACTTCTCGGACAAGAGACCGGGACACTCGAGGGGAAGGTTCTCGATGTAGATTCAAGACGCCCGCTTGAGGCTGCCAATGTTCTTTTGCAGGGGACGACAATCGGGGTAAGCGTCAACCATGACGGTTCATTTCGACTCCCGCAAGTTCCACAAGGCTCTTACATTCTGCGCGTCAGCTACATCGGCTATTCTCCAAAGATCTTTCCCGTTCAGATTGCTCAAGGACAGACGCTGAATCTTGAGGTGCTCCTCGAACCGACGATCCTGCCGGGTCAGACAATTATTGTCTCCGCGATGCGGGCGCGGGAAAGAGAGAATCCGGTTGCATTTGCCACTCTGACAGCCCGTGATCTGGCGGAGCGCTATTCCACCCAGGATATCCCACAGCTTCTTTCTGAACTCCCCTCGACGACATTCTATTCCGAAAATGGCAACGGAATTGGCTACAACTACCTCAGCATCCGTGGATTCGATCAACGAAGAATATCTGTGATGGTGAACGGCATCCCCCAGAATGACCCGGAGGATCACGATGTCTATTGGCTGGATTTTCCTGACCTGGCTGCAAACCTACAGGACATCCAGGTTCAGCGTGGAGCAGGCAGTGCCTTCTATGGTCCGCCGGCGATCGGCGGCACGGTTAATCTGATCACAACCAGTTTCGCGAAAAATCCGGGCGTGAGTTTTTCCAGCGGATTTGGAAGCTACAACACGCGGAGAAACTCTGTTTCCATCAACTCTGGACTTGTCGGAGAGCGGTACGAGCTCTACGGCAGGATCTCGCGTATTCAGAGCGATGGTTACAGAAACCAGTCGTGGACAGATTTCTCGAGCTACTTTCTTGGCGCCATTCGCTATGACGAGCACATGACGACTCAATTCAGCTTCTACGGCGGGCCCGTTGCTGACCATCTTGCGTACTACGGCATTTCAAAATCCGACGCCTATTCGCATGATGCCACTGCGCGTACGCAAAATCCCATCAGCCGATCGGAGGAAATCGAGAATTTCAGCCAGCCCCACTACGAACTCTACCACGAATGGCGCTTGTCGGACAAGGTGACGGTGAACAACACGTTCTTCCTGGTGACCGGGTCCGGGTTCTTTGACTACGACGGCTCATGGGCACCGTACTCGTACTTTCGATTGACGAGAGAGAATGGTTTTTCCGTCACCGGAGATCCTGACACCCTTTATGTTTCCAATGCGCTCATTCGCGCATTCGTTGATAATCGACAGTACGGCTGGCTGCCAAGGGGAAGCTATCACCACGAAGGCGGCGAGCTCACCGTCGGCGCCGAGATGCGGATTCATCGATCTGTTCACTGGGGCGCTCTCCGATGGGGGGAAGGTCTGCCCGCGGGCGTTACGCCGGACTACCACTACTATGAATACCGGGGAGCGAAGAATATGCTTTCCCTGTATGCACAAGAGATCGTCAAGCTCCACTCTGATCTGACGCTGCAAGCTGCACTTCAGTATGCCTACAATCAGTACAGGCTGTTCGACGAAAAATACATTCATACGGACTTTTCGGTTCCCTATCACTTCTTCAACCCCCGGGTCGGGTTGAATTACAATCTGAACGAGAACTTCAATTGCTACACACAGATTTCGCGAACATCCCGTGAACCCCGGCTGGTCAATCTTTACAATGCAGCCGAAGCAAGTACGCCGGAATCCTGGGGGCCGGTGACTCCACAGTTCAAGACGCTGCCGGGCGGCGGGTATGACTACTCCAACCCGTTGGTGCGTCCTGAGGCTCTGGTCAACGTCGAGCTCGGAGGCGGCTACAAGGATGAAAGCGTGCATGCAACATTGAACCTCTTCTACATGAGTTTCAAGGATGAGATTATCAAGAACGGACAGCTGGACCGGTTCGGCATTCCGGTGACAGGAAACGCAGAGAGGACGCTGCACCAGGGAATCGAAATCTCCGGGAGTGCCCACGTGCTTGATGGTCTCGAGGTGAGTGCAAATGCAGCGCTCAGCAAAAACCGGCTGGTGAAGTACACGGCATTCGAGAACTCGGTTCCGGTCTCACTCGACGGGAATACGATTGCGGGGTTTCCGGATTTCCTTGCGAACGTACGGGCCACTTATCGAAGCGAGAGGTTGACCATGTCGCTTGCCCTCCAGCATGTGGGGGAGTCGTACTCTGACAATTTTCAGAGCCCTGGAAAGGCAGATCCTGGCAAGACTGTCGATCCTTACACCATTGTAAATGGTTGGTTCTCCTATCGTTTCAGCATCGAGCCAATCGGTAGGGAAGTTGAAGCACGGGTCCAGATGAACAATCTCTTCAATGCGTACTATGCGAGTCATGCAGAAGGAGATGAGTTCTATCCTGCAGCCTTGCGCAACGTCTTTGCCTCTCTGCGAATTGATTTGTAATTTGAATGATGATCAACCGCCCTCATGAAACGCCGCCGAACTCATGCGTAAGCAAGCACTGATCATAGCAAACGGGGAGCCCCCCCAAAAGAAACGGCTGGCGTTACTCGTAAAGCAGGCTGGCACAGTGATCTGTGCCGACGGTGGGGCCAACACTGCGCTCAAAATGGGCATCATACCTGATGCAATCGTGGGTGATCTTGACTCGATACATACCGAGGCGCTTGTGAAGTTCCGCCGAGTGGCGATCCATGAAGATCGAAACGATGAAACAACAGACCTCGAGAAAGCAATAACCTGGGCGATTCAATCGAAGTATGATCACATCACGGTGGTTGGAGCTTCCGGTAAGCGGCTCGATCACACGGTTGGAAATCTAGGAGTGCTGCCGAAGTTTTATCCAGATGCGATCATCACACTTGTTGATGATCGTGGTGAGCTTTGCTATGTGGGGCGCGAGTACTCATTCGAGGCCGAGAAAGGAGATGTCGTCTCCCTCATTCCTTTGAATCGTTGCGAGGGCGTCTTCACGACTGGGCTCCGGTATCCTCTCGAAGGGGAGATCCTCGAACTGGGAGTTCGTGAAGGAACAGGCAACGTCGTCGTGGCGTCCCCCGTAAGCATCAAAGTCAAAAAAGGCCATTTGCTGCTCTTCAAACTTTTCGACCGCTCGTAACGCCCCCTCACATGGTCCATTTCAGCCTGATTGATTCCCTCCTCATTCTTCTCTATCTCTCTGCGGTCGTCTATATCGGTTTTCGCGCAATACGCCGGGGTCGCAAAGAATCTGAGGACTTTTTGCTGGCTGGGCGTACCCTGACACTGCCGATGTTTGTTGCAACGTTGGTATCCACCTGGTACGGAGGCATTCTCGGTGTCGGCGAGTACACTTTCCGCTACGGCATCTCCAACTGGTTAGTTTTCGGTGTCCCCTATTATCTCGCCGCATTTCTCTTTGCCATACTCCTTGCCGCGAAAGCGCGTCGCACGCAGTTCATCACCATCCCTGACCGACTGCATCAATACTATGGCAAACACGTCTCCGGG
>JBGPAN010000478.1:0-3736 GCA_041480785.1 Bacteroidota bacterium
CGGAACGCGGGATTGTCCATTTCTCGTACGGTCATTTTTTCCAGGTCCCGAGATTTGAACGGCTGTATGAGAATCCCGAATTCAAGATTGGACTCGGCACAGGAAACCAGGGAGTCATTGGAAATACCGATCTGAATCCCGAGCAGACGATCAACGCTGAACTGGGCGTGCAGCAGCAGTTGACGGATGATCTCGCAGTTGACGTCAACGCGTACATTCGTGATATTCGGAACCTGACGGGAACGCGCGCAGACCAGATTGTGATCTTCGGCGGATCGGCATCGTACAGCAAGTATGTCAACAGCGACTTCGGATTTGTCAAAGGTCTCACGGTCACATTGACGAAGAGATTCTCCGGAGGGCTTGCCGCGACTCTGGATTATACATACCAGGTCGCGCGAGGAACAGCTTCTGATCCAAACGAAGCCAGAAATGCAGTTGCGGGTGGAGCATTGCCCGAAGTGCAACTTATACCCCTCGCATGGGATCAGCGACACACGCTCAACGGAACTCTCTCGTACAGCGCAACGCATTGGGGCGCAAGCGTCATCAGTCAGTACGGAGGCGGTACGCCGTACACGCCGAGGCGATCGACCGACATAACGACGCTGTTGACGAACAGTCAGTTGAAGCCGCAGTTCTTCAACCTGGATGCACAGGCTTTCTACAACCTCTCATTCGACGCGCTGCGCGTTGTCGTCTTTTTGAGAGTGAACAATGTATTCGATATTCGCAATGAGATTGGGGTCTTCGATGATACTGGCCGCGCAGGCTTCACGACAGACGAGGCGCGCACGGTGGGGATCAACCCGTTGCAGGCCGTCAATTCAGTGCACGAGTACTATATTATTCCTACGAACTATTCAGAACCCCGAAGAGTTGAATTTGGGGTTAATGTGGAATTCTAGATGAGCTTGACTATGTTTTCACGCATTGGTTCAGTGTTTGTAGTTCTTACTCTCTTTTCGTCGATCGCTCTGGCGCAGAGCGGGCGGGAGTATCGTCGGACCGCTGTCCACAATGGCAATCAGGTGAGGACAGTGTTCGGCAACTGGGGTGTGATCGGCCAGCCGTGCAGCGGCGGTCCACGAGGCGCCTGGAAAAACGACAACAACGGTTATTTGGGAGATGTGAGTCCGTTCGTCGGTGCCGAGGTGACATGGAACAACTTTCCATATCACTCTGTTGTGACCTCTCCTGTCGATCGGCCGACGCTGCTCCAAGACGTGGATCCCTCGACCGGCAAACCATGGACGTTCGAGCCGGTTGGGGGCTACCTGAATCCGAATCAACAGAAGATCGCAATGAGCACGGACAAGAATTCGTGGCCTCTGACCTGGCCGGACAAGTTCAACGACTTGAGCGATCCGGGTTGGCGGAATTCGTGGAACGGATACTTCGGTAAGAAGATCAACGCGGATCAGGAAAGCTACTTTGTCATGGACGACAACAATGACGAGCGCTTCAATGTCTCCAAGAACAATCCGCGCGGAATCGCATTTAGGCCAGATGCGAAGAACCCGTCCCGGAACGGGCTGGGATTGGAAATGCGCGTGCGCGGGATGCAATGGGCGCAATTCCTCGCGAAGGACAATATCTTCTGGCTCTATGAAATCACAAACAAAGGGACGACGGACTATTCAAAAATGGTCTTCGGTATGTTGGTTGGGACGTACGTGGGAGTAACCGGCTGTGATGACCGTCCCCAAGAGTATGATGACGACTGGTCGTTCTATGATGTCACAACGAACATCACATACACCGGCGATTTTCCACGAGACAACAGCCGGAATCCACTGTGGGTGGGACCTGTTGGCATGGTGGGCTATGCGTTCCTCGAGAGCCCGGGAAACGGTTATGATGGAATCGACAACGACGGAGATGCCGATTCGGCATCATTCGCCTTTGGAGCACCGAAGTTCACCGCAGCGAGCTTCGATTCAACGTTGATTCGACCTGGTCAGAAAATCGTCCTCATCCGCGATGATTACAGCCGATATGTGTACACAGTCCCGAATGTGGACACGGTCACGATTCATACTCGGGGATTGACGTTTCTGCTTCGACCTGGAAAAACGAAAGTGGCGGAAGGAAACATCCTGAGTGATGTTCAGGGAAACCAATCTATCAATCCAAACGCGTATGACGGAGTCGACAACAATTTCAACGGCGTCATCGACGAAAACTACTACCTGCACTACCGTCAGCTCAAGCAAACCCGAACGGTTCCACCAAAGACGTTGATTGACATCCTTCGTCCTGTGAAATACATCGACTACGTGAACAACCTTGGGACGAGTCCCTACAGCATGATCGATGAGCGAAGGGACGATCGCATCGATAACAACCGGAACTGGGTTCAGGATTTTGATGATGTGGGACGAGATGGCATTGCCAACACGGGAGATTTTGGTGAAGGAGATGGGAAGCCGACCTCCGGCTATGACGATTTCGGCAACGATACAGGTCTGCCGGGGGAACCTCACATCGACAAGACCGACGTCAATGAGTCCGACCAGATCGGCCTCACAAGCTTCTACTACTTCACGCCTGCCGGCAACGTCGCAATGGGAGACGACGAGTCGCTATGGTCTAGTTTGGCCCCCGGATTTTTTGACGTTCCAGCATCGATCGTGAACAACAAGCCGGAGCGTGGTGAGGATGGGGACTTCATCTACGGATCCGGATATTTCCCGCTGCTTGCAGGCAAGACGGAACGATTCTCCCTGGCACTGGTCTATGGCGGCGGAAAAGGTGGCTCCGTTGATGATGACATCGCCGATCTATTGAAGAATAAGCTGACTGTCCAGAAGATCTACGATGCAAATTACCAATTTCCTCAGCCACCCGACAAGCCTACGTTGGTGGCGGTCCCTGGTGACAAACAGGTGATACTCTATTGGGATCGCAAAGCGGAGTCTACCATCGATCCTGTGTTGCGTGTGAAGCATTTCGAGGGGTATAAGATCTATCGATCGACGGATCCCGATTTCAGTGATATCTTCACGATCACGGACGCCACAGGGAGTCCGCAGGGATACATGCCGCGGGCGCAGTTCGATCTAAAGAATGGGATCAAAGGATATTTCCGGGCAAATGCCGAGCTCTACCAGGCGGCATCGGGATATTCGTTCTACCTTGGGAGCGACAATGGATTGCAGCACACATTCGTCGACAACGACGTTGAAAATGGCAGACGATACTTTTACGCTATCGTGGCGTACAGCCGGGGGGATGAGACGGTCGGGATCTTTCCTGCCGAGAACACGAAGTTCATTTCGATTTTGCCGACCGGCGAGATCGTGCACGACATCAACACGGTGATCGTTACGCCTGGTTCGAAAGTGGCCGGTTACGTGAATCCTGCAACCGCTGTCAAGTTGGCTCCGAAAGTCAAATACGGCACTGGAAGTATCTTCATGAATGTTGTTGACGACACAAGAATCACAGGTCACACCTATCGGTTGGAGTTTCTCGACAATCTGACGGACTCTGTCGACAATAACGGAAACGGCATGATTGACGCGGCCGACTCGACGGAATGGACAAGGACAACGAGTTCGTTCAGTGTCAGGGACCTTCAAAGCATCTCGGAAGCCTTCATAAGTCAGGATACCTTGGTCGTCCAACTGATGAGAAAGAACATCATTACAGGGACAGTGGAGCTGCGCAATCAACAGGGCGCGGTCATACCAGGATCAGCCTATCGTCTTGACCTCATCCGCGGTACGATCCG
>JBGPAN010000479.1:0-3727 GCA_041480785.1 Bacteroidota bacterium
ATTCCACGATAGACAAATCCCTGGTACCAGTCTTCAACGTCGAACGTCAAGGCATGCACGATTTCGCTAGAAGACATCTATTACTCCATCACTAATGGTTCCCGAAGTCTATTTCTTTCGCGCTTTGATCATGAATCCGAAGCCCTGGCCCCGGACCAAAGGTATGCAGGCCAAACCTTCGTCTATCTTGATAAGAAATCTTGAAAAAGCTTCAGGAAATCGGACGAGGCGTAGCACATTCAGGACGTCGGGGAAACCAAGCAAGGGGTAAGCGATGTATCCAAAATATTCGCGCGACTCAATATCGAACCTCTCTCCTACAAGAGCGCTAAACCCGTTCAGGTCAAAATCTTTATGCACTTCAGAGAAATGATCCTTTTTTTGGAAAATGCCGCGAACTAACGATGCAAGAACAGCATGATTCGGGTCAACAAGACACAACAAACCACCTTGTTTCAGCACGCGATGGATCTCTTTGAGCCCCAGTTCAGGGGAAGGAAGATGATGCAGGAGGCTGTTCGCAAACACAACGTCAAACGCTCCTTCCTTGAAAGGCAATGACTGGCTGTCTGCCTGGCACGCTGAACCATTGAGGATCTGACGCGCATGTCGCAGCATCTCGAAAGACAAGTCCGTTCCGAACACTTCTACATCTTTTGGATGGCGAACACGTATCCACTCCGAGAAATGGGCGATGCCACATCCATTGTCGAGCACTGTCCAATGTTCTCGCTCTTTCCAGTCAACCAATCCGTCGAGTTTTTTCATTCTCCACTCGTTGTAGAGAACCGAGTGCGGCAGTTTGTATCGAACCTTCTTATGCAATTCGGCGACGTGATCCTGCACGATCATTTCTTCCTTAAGAGGTTGCATAACGATGCCTCCCGGACACAAGCCAGAATATCAACGCAATGATGCCGCCAAGCAGCATCCCGAACACGACGTTGTCTGCAAAAGAGAGTATGACAACTGTTTCCGCTGTCAACGAAACCCTCCCCAACAACAGGATGAGTACTGCCTCGCGCGTGCCGAGCCCGCCGATGGAAATTGGCAGGAGCGAAATAAGCGCCGCGACAGAGAAACTCATCGACAAATACAAGAATGAGATGGAGATCCCCAGACTCCTTGCGAGCGCATAGATTTGGAGAAAATATGATGCGTACAGAATCAGGGAGAACAACAGCATCTTCGGAAACGTTATTACTGCCAATCGCTTGAACTCGGTCGAAAACTCACTCCACCCGCCCGCGACCAGATCGTATTGTGCGGCCGGCAGCGCGAACTTCAATATGTGTTTTGCATTGACAGAAACTCTGTGACGTAATGCGAACATGGTATAGAGCGAAACCAAGACAACGAACAGGACGAGAACAACGTAAGCAAGATGTGCCAACAAAAGGGATCCGAAGAATGCCATTCCCGCTAGTCCAAAGAGGACCAAAATGACAAGATCATAGGTCCTATCAAGCAGGGTGTTTGCAAATCCGGACGCGAGAGTAAGATTCTCTTGCTTCAAGTAGCCAACCCTCACAAAGTCGCCAATTCGGCCGGGAGTCAGGAATCCCACGAAGGAACTGACCAGGACGATTCCAACAACTTTGAGAATTGACAGATTGATATGCTGGGCCTGCAACGAAACACGCCAACGAATGCCTTTGAAAAGAAACGTCGTCAACAAAAAGAAAACCGCCGGGGCAATCCAGACAAGGTCAGTTCCTGCGATAACAAAGACCACCCTTCGCAAATCGAGTTGAAGGATGATAACCAACCATAGTACCACACCCAGAAGCTTGAGAAGCTTCCCGTATTTCTTCATGGGATGTATTTGCGCAGTTTTGGCCCGAGCCACCGTGTTGAAAAATAGGGAAGAGATCTCCATAATGAGCTGAACGCCTTGCCAGCTAAACCACGGTACATGCTAACTATGGAAGACCGGCTCTCTCCTTTTGCTGAAACGATCGAGTATTCCAGAGGATGCGGCGTCGCCCCCCACTGACTCTTGAAACGATACGTCCCAGAGTCCACGTGACTTCTCCCGAAATCAAACTGTTCGAAGCCATGGTCAGAACCATACCGCAGAGCTTCCCAGTAGAGAAGCATATTGGGCGACAACGCGTTGAACTCACGGAGCGACGATGCCCAGGGATCAGACAACTGGCGCCGAAACTTCAACAAGAACATCGACGCAATCGCTCTGTCGTCCTGCCTCACCGTGAGAATTTCTACGTGCTCCCTTAGCCCGTCAATGATCTCTCCAAAGAAACGTCCTGAATGTGCCGGCGTCCCAAGGCGAGCCATACTTCGGCCATAAATCCGGTAAAACTCATCCAGCTGTTCAATCCCCCAGCGTACGCTCAGTCCCATTTTCTCCGCTTTCCGCACAAGGTTTCTCACCTGTGGGTCGAGTGACTTCCACAACAGATCGGAGGATTCTGGCAGGGCCAACCGAAGTGTCACTTCTTCGCTCCCCGTGGATCGTTCTCCCCCCAACTCTCTCAGCTCAAGGACCGGTATTCCGTGAGCGGACAGATAGGAAAGCATTTCCTTTTTCACAATCTCCCGGTCAGCTTCGGGATCGAAAAGCCAACCTGCATAGTTGCAGAACGGAAGCGAAACAGCAGACGCGCTCTTGAATGGCAACCGGATGACAACAGCCGGAAGAATTGCGACAAGTCGATCATCCAAAAACGCCCCGATGTATGGGGCTTCGAGCGAATAGGCGTTCTCAAAAACCGCCTTCCAATTATACAAATGGAACGGCGTCGCCCGCTCGTGGCCATCCACGAAGCTGTCCCAGCGAGCGCTATCATCATGAAGGATTGTTCTGACCGTCATGTCAGCCTTTGGACCCCACATCTTTGCGAAGATTCGATACCTGGTCGGATAGCATCCCAAAGAAAAAAACGATCAGCGAGGCCAGCAAGACCATGACCGATTTAAGGGTGATGTCAATCTTCAGCGCATCTCTAATGAGCAGTACCATCCCGGACAAGAAAAGGAGCATAGACACCGGCAGGAAAATCTTCAGAGGATTGAATAAGGTGATTGTCCTGAGAATCAGCATCAACATCTTGTACGCATCCTTGACCTTCACCGTGCTCTTACCCACACGGTGACTGACCTCGATCGGCACATAACCAACGCTGTATCCGCCTTCAAACATTGCCAGAGTGATGGTGGTCGTGAAAGAGAAACCATTCGGCAGGATATGCATATACTTCTCAACCACTTCCTTTTTGATGACACGGAAGCCCGAATTCAGATCTGGGATCTTTCGTCCCGCCAGATACTCCGCAACCCACTTCAAGATCTTCATGCCCGGCCGTCGAATCAAAGGAGACGCTGAGTTCACTCTCTGACCGACAACCATATCGTACTTCTCCATCTCGGCGAGCAGCAACTCAATGTTGTGGACATTGTGCTGTCCGTCCGCGTCGATGAACATCACGTACTCGGTCCGCGCCAGGCGAATACCTGTCTTGAGTGCAGACCCATATCCTTTGTTGTAAGGGTGAGAGTGCAGCCGTATGTTCCGCACCCCCTTGTGAGATTTCAGGAAATCTTTCACCAGCAGTTCCGTGTTGTCGGTCGAACCGTCGTTGATCACCAGGATGTCACAATCGAAACGGACTGCTCCCAGAGAGTCAAGGACAGCGACGATGTTCTTCTCCTCGTTGTACGCCGGAACAATCAATGAGAAGCGTTTGCTGGATTTCCTCATGCGATG